>NZ_JBGLZF010000138.1:0-216 GCF_047304405.1 Pseudomonas sp. Pseusp11 | reverse complement strand
ATCCATGGCCGGGGGCGGCTAACCCGGCATCCATGCCGGGTTGCCCACTGCGCAGAACCTCCACTCGGCCTCTCGATGGGGCGGTGCGTCAAAATCAAAAGCAAGGCGGCCTACCGGCCGGCCTGATCTCACGTGCACACATTTCCCTGTAGGAGCTGTCGAGCGAAGCGAGGCTGCGATCTTTTGATCTTGCTGTGGCTTCTGCTTTGGCTTTGG
>NZ_JBGLZF010000137.1:0-216 GCF_047304405.1 Pseudomonas sp. Pseusp11 | reverse complement strand
GAAAGTAACGTTCAGTCTATCTTTCTATCACATACCCAAATTTTTAAAGAACGATCTAGCCAAAGACTAGAAATCAATATTCACAGAGGAATATTCATTTCTAAGCTCTAACGATGCAGGCCACCTTATATGGTCAGCCTATCGTCTTCTTCAATGAATCAAGCAATTCGTGTGGGAACTTATGGAGCAGCTGATGTCGTCGATTAAGGAGGTGAT
>NZ_JBGLZF010000136.1:0-221 GCF_047304405.1 Pseudomonas sp. Pseusp11 | reverse complement strand
GTCAGACTGGTCGAATCATCCGGATTGGTTGGATCGGGATGCACCACCGCCCGTTGCTGGTCGAGGGTGACGTCACCATTGGCGGCGACACTGACGGTGAACACCAGCAGGTTGGTGGTGGCCGTACGGCCTTCGACCACGGTGCCGTTGAGTGACAGGTTGACTGCCTCACCGGTGGCCGTGTCGGTCAGCCCGGAGGCACCCGCCACCACGCCCAGCGC
>NZ_JBGLZF010000135.1:0-228 GCF_047304405.1 Pseudomonas sp. Pseusp11 | reverse complement strand
TCGGCGATGCATCGTTTCACTTCTGAGTTCGGGATGGGATCAGGTGGTTCCAATGCTCTATGGTCGTCAAGAAATTCTGTGACCAGCCCGTTACAGCGGTAACGTGCCAGCAAAATTGGTGACTTCTACTAAAACAAAACCCCTACCTGCATATGCAGATAGGGGTTTCGGAATTTAATCTTGACGATGACCTACTCTCACATGGGGAAACCCCACACTACCATCGGC
>NZ_JBGLZF010000134.1:0-229 GCF_047304405.1 Pseudomonas sp. Pseusp11 | reverse complement strand
CCCCTTCTTCCGGCCTTTGCGGTTGTTGCGCCTGGTCACCCTCCTCTCCGTGCTGCAACGCACCGTGGGCGAAACCCTCCGTGGCCGGGTGGCAACCTACGTCGCCGGGGCCGCCGCCATGCTCATCCTCATAGGTGCCCTGGCGGTGTTGGATGTTGAACAGAACGCACCCGACGCCAAGATCCTGACCTTCGGCGACGCAGCCTGGTGGGCCGTCACCACCATCACC
>NZ_JBGLZF010000133.1:0-230 GCF_047304405.1 Pseudomonas sp. Pseusp11 | reverse complement strand
AGGTACCGCCGTGGCGAGTTGGCGCCAAGCATGTTGGGAGCAAGTTTGGCTGCGTCGGCGGCAGAATCGAGCTCGCCTTGAAGGTCCGTCAACTTCTCGCGGGCATCAATGAGTGGTGCCGAAACCTCTGCCATCAAGCTATCTGTCGGAATGTGGTTGAGCCGCTGAACCGATTCGCGGACCGCGTAAGCTGCCGAATCGACCATTGGCGCAGCCGCTTCCAACGGGGC
>NZ_JBGLZF010000132.1:0-233 GCF_047304405.1 Pseudomonas sp. Pseusp11 | reverse complement strand
TTCACCGCCAGCTCACCAAACATGATGAGCTGAGCGACGCCCAGTACCGTATTGCGCTGCGGCCCTTCCAGAAAACCAGCACAGTCACTGGCGATCACCTTGGCCGAGGCAAAGGACTCGCAGGCATTGGTCAGTAGCTCTTCGATGTTGATGTTGGGGGCAACGGTGTAAATCGTGCTCGGTTTGCGTGGGGGCTTGGGGGCGGACGGTTTGAGGTAGTAATCGAGGGCGCG
>NZ_JBGLZF010000131.1:0-234 GCF_047304405.1 Pseudomonas sp. Pseusp11 | reverse complement strand
GTGCAGAGAATGTGCGGCGTGCCGTTGTCGGACCCGTTATTCAGGATTTCGCCGAACTGCGCCAGTTTCGCCGCCAGCGCATGTTCGTGCGGCGCTTCGAGGACGATTTGCCCTTCGACTTAGCTGAAGTCCTTGCCAAGCTTGCGGAATACGCCGGCCACTCGTGTGTAGGCGTACAGCAGGTACGGTGCTGTGTTGCCTTCGAAGTTCAGCATCAGGTCTAATTTTAATCTT
>NZ_JBGLZF010000130.1:0-235 GCF_047304405.1 Pseudomonas sp. Pseusp11 | reverse complement strand
CTTCTTGCCGTTGCTGACCGGCTCGACGTCGAGCGTCAGCCGGTGGTCCATACGGTCCTTCTTGGTTTGCAGGTACCGAAGGTTCTGCTCCCGGGACGGCACCTCCGTAGGCACCATCTCCACGACAGTCACCCCGGCTTTGTCCAGGCGGTGCTGTTTGTCCGGGTTGTTGCTCAACAGCCGGACTTCGTTGAGACCCATTTCGGCAAGGATCTGACCCGCTGCACTGTAGGAA
>NZ_JBGLZF010000129.1:0-236 GCF_047304405.1 Pseudomonas sp. Pseusp11 | reverse complement strand
GACCGGTGCAGCACGGGCAGTCCCGCCTTCCGCGCCGCGGCGAGCTCGGGGTTGTCCCCGCGGATGGCCGAGCCCGCAACCACGGTCTGCGCGTCGGCCAGGTTTCCGGCGGAGTAGCCGACGGCGATGCGCGCCCCGGCCGCGGCGAGGTCGGCCATGACGGGCAGGTCCTTCGCATCGGATCCGCTGACCGGGACTCCGCGCGCCACCATGATGCGGGCCACGGCGGACATGCC
>NZ_JBGLZF010000012.1:0-174124 GCF_047304405.1 Pseudomonas sp. Pseusp11 | reverse complement strand
CCGGGCCGTGGGTTGGGGCCGGTTTGGTTTTTTTTACCCCGCCCCGCGGGGGGGGGCCCCGCGGGGGGGTCGCGCCGCGGGCCCCCCGGGACGGAGTGGATTGACGGGACGCTGTTGCCGTCATTTTCATTTGACCAGCCATTCGTTCCACCGTGTCGCGATGGCCGGACCGTTCTTGGCCCAGTACGCGAAATCAAGAGTGATCTGATCCTTGGCGTAGGCCGTCGGCAGGTTAGGGGCCAGCACCGAATCGAGGCGCGCCACGCTATCGACGTTGACCGGCGCATAGGCGGTCAGGTTGGAAAAGTCAGCTTGTCCTTTGGCGCTGCTGGCGTTGGCCAGGAACTTCATGGCAGCCGCCTTGTTTTTCGTCCCTTTAGGTACGACCAGAATGTCGGCCATGACCAGGTTCTGTTTCCAGCTCACGCCCACCGGTGCACCATCCTGTTGCAGGGCATAGATGCGTCCGTTCCAGAACTGCCCAAGGCTCGCTTCACCCGAAGCCAACAACTGTTGCGATTGCGCGCCGCCACCCCACCAGACGATGTCTTTCTTGATGGTGTCGAGTTTCTTGAAGGCGCGATCCAGGTCCAACGGATACAGCTTGTCGGCGGTTACGCCGTCGGCCAGCAGGGCCAGTTCGAGCACGCCAGGGCTTGGCCATTTGTAGAGGGCGCGTTTGCCGGGGTAGGTCTTGGTGTCGAACAGTGCGGTCCAATCTTGAGGTTTGCCGGCGCCGAGCTTGCCTTCGTTGTAGCCGAGGACGAAGGAGAAGTAGAACGAGCCGACGCCGTGATCGGAGACGAAGCGCGGGTCGATCTTGTCGCGCTGGATCACCGAGAAGTCGAGGGGTTCGAGCAAGCCTTCGGAGGCTGCGCGCAAGGCGAAGTCGGCTTCGACATCGACCACGTCCCACTGCACGTTACCGCTTTCGACCATGGCTTTGAGTTTGCCGTAGTCGGTCGGGCCATCCTGGACCACGGTGATGCCGCTGGCCTTGCTGAACGGATCGGCCCAGGCCTGCTTCTGCGCATCCTGGGTGCTGCCGCCCCAGCTGACGAAGTTGACGCTTTCCGCCGCCATTGCCACGTGACTGGCCGTGGCCAATAACCCCGCGAACACGACTGCGGTTACACGTTTGTTCAACACCATTTTCACGCCCTCATTTGTTGTGTTTTTGAGCGGGCTTGGTAATGCCCGCCTATCGGGAGCAGTAGGTCCATCTGGCCTCTAAAGACGACCGTGCCAAGGGCCTGTTGTTGGTGCTTTCCCTGGCGGGTGCGCTTGGCCAAAACGTTCGGTCGATGGAATATCATATTATGGTATTCCAAACTTTGTGCAAGCACTTTGCCTTACCGGCTATCAGCCAAAAGCGGTTTTTTTGTCGTCAGGCCACCCAATAGTGGCCTGCGCGGGTAAAGGGGCCAGCCCCGGACTCATTCGGTGAACGGGATGCTCTCGACCACTTCCAGGTCGTAACCGGTCAAGCCTGCGTATTTCAGCGGCGGGCCGAGATGGCGCAACTTGCCCACGCCCAAATCCTGAAGAATCTGCGCCCCGGTCCCTACTTCAGAATAGATGCGCGATTGCGAGCGGCTGAACTGTCGCGGCGGCTGGGTGAGTTGAGGCACGCGTTCCAGCAGCGCTTGCGAGGACTCATGATTGGCCAGCACGACCACCACGCCACGGCCTTCTTCGGCCACCCGTTGCAATGCGGCCCACAACGTCCAGTTGGACGGGCCACTGTATTCGGCGCCAACCAGATCGCGCAGCGGATCGATCACATGCACTCGCACCAGGGTCGGCTCGTCCCGGCGAATGTCGCCCATGACCATCGCCATGTGCACGCCACCTTCGATGCGGTCCTCGAAGGTGATCAGCCGGAAGGTCCCATGCACGGTCGGCAATTCGCGCTCGCCGATACGCACCACCGTGTGTTCGGTGCTCAGGCGGTAATGGATCAGGTCGGCGATGGTGCCGATCTTGATCCCGTGTTTATGCGCAAACACTTCCAGGTCCGGACGACGGGCCATGGTGCCGTCGTCGTTCATCACCTCAACGATCACCGAGGCCGGGGTGAAACCGGCCAGGCGGGCGAGGTCACAACCGGCTTCGGTGTGGCCGGCGCGGGTCAGCACGCCGCCTTCCTTGGCGCGTAACGGGAAGATATGGCCTGGTTGCACAAGGTCGGCGGGACCGGCATCCGTGGCGACCGCTGCCGCAACGGTGCGCGCGCGGTCGGCGGCGGAGATGCCGGTGGTCACGCCAACGGCAGCCTCGATGGACACGGTGAACGCGGTGCTGAACACGCTGCCATTGCTCGGCACCATCTGCTCAAGGCCCAGGCGCTGACAGTGTTCGTCGGTCAGGGTCAGGCAGATCAAGCCCCGGGCTTCTCGGGCCATGAAGCTGATCGCCTCGGCAGTACAGCGGTCGGCGGCGAGGAGCAGATCGCCTTCGTTTTCCCGGTCCTCGTCATCGACCAGCAGCACCATCTTGCCTTGCCGGTAGTCTTCGATGATTTCTTCGATGCTGTTGAAGGCCATGCTGGAACTCTCAGTGTTGGGTGGGTATATTTATTGGTATACCATAATACAAAATAAACCAAGAGGTCACTATGAAGGCGTACTGGATTGCTCACGTGGATGTCACCGACCCCGATCAATACAGCCAATACACCCAGCGGGCGCCGGCGGCCTTCGCGTTATATGGCGGGCGGATGCTGGCAAGGGGCGGGCGCAGCGAAGCGATGGAAGGTCGGTCCACGCCACAACGCAGTGTGGTCATCGAATTCGACTCTTACGAGCAGGCGTTGGCCTGTTACCACAGTGAGCAATATCGGGAGGCGAAATGGCACCGCGAGGGCGTGGCTCGGGCCGAGGTGATCATTGTCGAAGGCGTGGCTCCCTAGGGGATATCAGCGGATGAAGTGAACTTTTCCGCTGTCGTCGTTGCCGATGTAGATGCCGTAGACCCCGGCCTGGCGTTCCTCGATATAGCGTTCGAGGATCTGCCGGATTGCCGGGTAATAGATGCTGTCCCAGGGAATGTCCTCGGGCGCGAAGAATTTGTAGTCCAGGGTTTCCGGGCCGTATTGGCCGGTGATCTCCAGCGCGATGGCGCGGAAGATGATGTACACCTCGCTGATCTTCGGCACGCTGAAGATCGAGTAGGGCGAGAGAATTTCCGCGCGCACGCCGCTCTCTTCCCAGACTTCACGCAGCGCCGCCTGCTCGGTGGTCTCGCCGCCTTCCATGAAACCCGCGGGCAGCGTCCAGGTGCCCGGACGCGGCGGGATCGCACGTTGGCACAGCAGGTACTTGCCGTCCTGCTCGATGATGCAGCCGGCAATGATTTTCGGATTGACGTAATGGATGTAGCCGCAACCGCTGCACATCAGGCGCTCGTGCGTATCGCCCGGTGGCAGTTGGTGACGGAGGTCACCGCCGCCGCACTTTGGACAAAAGCTCGGGCTGAACATGGTTAGCGACCTATGCGCGGTTCTTTAAGGGCGATGGGCAGCGTGATCTCGGGGATCGCGCCGGTTTCTTCCTGTTTGCGTTTCAGGTAATCGAGAGCCACAGCAGCAGCGGCGCGCACGTGGTCGACGCAAGCTTGGTGGGCGGCTAGGGGATCGCCGCTCTTGATCGCTTCGACCATGCGTTCCATTTCCTGGTTGCTGCTGCCGCGACGGTTTTCCTGGGATACCGACGTCGCACGCAGGTAGCTGATACGGGCTTGCAACTGGCGCAACTGGGTGGCGGCGACATGGTTGCCGGAACCTTCGAGCAGCACGTCGTAGAAGCCCTGCACCGAATCGATGACCTGTTGCAGTTCGCCTTCCTTGAGGGCTTTGCGGTTTTCCTCGAGGGCTTTTTCCAGGGCTTTGATGTCCTTGGCCTTGGCGCGCAGGGTGAACAGCTGAACGATCAGGCCTTCGAGCACGCAACGCAGCTCATAGATATCGACGGCATCGGCCAGGGTGATGATCGCGACCCGTGGACCCTTGGCGTCGGCGAACTCCACCAGACCTTCGGATTCCAGGTGGCGCAACGCTTCACGTACCGACGTGCGGCTGACGCCCAGACGATCGCACAGATCGCGTTCGACCAGACGGTCTCCTGGCAGGAGCTGGAAGTTCATGATGGCACTTCGCAGTTTATCCAGCACGATTTCGCGCAGGGTAACGGGGTTGCGATTGACCTTGAAGCTGTCGTCGAGTGGCAGGCGTTTCATGGGGTCCGCTCTGAGTGTGGCTGTCCATGCAAAAAGAGCACTTCGATCCAGGATCATCCGTGCTCAGGTCATCAAAACAGCCAAGGGTTAACTGGAGGCCTCGGCATCGGCTTCGGCGAAGGCTTCACGGGCGAGCCGGAAACTGTCTACGGCAGCGGGGACACCGCAATAAATACCGACCTGAAGCAGAATTTCGCGTATTTGTTCACGACTCAGCCCGTTACGCAAGGCGCCGCGTACATGCAGCTTGAGTTCGTGCGGCCGGTTGAGGGCCGAAATCATCGCCAAGTTTATCATGCTGCGTTCTTTAAGCGACAAACCCTCACGGCCCCAGACGTGGCCCCAGCAGTACTCGGTGACCATTTCCTGCAGTGGCCGGGTGAAGTCGTCGGCGTTTTCGATGGAGCGGTTCACGTAGGCTTCGCCCAGCACCTGGGTGCGGATCTTCAGACCTTTTTCATATTTTTCGTTGCTCATTCTGATTCTCTCCGTGGCACTAGTCCGTAGGAGCCAGGCTTGTCGGCGAAAGCGTTCTTGCGGGCCTCTTCGCCAGCAAGCCTGGCTCCTGCTTATCAGGGTTCAGAGCCCGCCCATCAGGGTGTATTTGATTTCCAGATAATCCTCGATGCCGTACTTGGAGCCTTCGCGGCCCAGCCCCGAGGACTTGATGCCGCCAAAAGGCGCGACTTCGGTGGAAATCAGCCCTTCATTGATCCCGACCATGCCGTATTCCAATGCCTCGCTCATGCGCCAGGCGCGGCCCAGATCGCGGGTGTAGCAATAAGCGGCGAGGCCGAATTCGGTGTCGTTGGCCAGGTGTACGGCCTCGGCTTCGGTGTCGAAGCGGAACACCGCCGCCAGTGGGCCGAAGGTTTCCTCTTGGGCGACTTTCATCTCCCCGGTTACGCCGGCCAGCACCGTTGGCTGGAAGAAGCCGTGGCCCAGCGCATGGCGGTCGCCACCGCAAAGCAGCTGTGCGCCTTGAGCGAGGGCGTCTTGCACATGGTCTTCGACCTTGGCCACGGCGCGTTCGTTGATCAGCGGCCCCTGGTTGATGCCTTCTTCGAAACCGCTGCCAACGTTCAGTTGCGCCACACGCTCGGCCAGTCGCTCGGCAAAAGCATCATGAATGCCACTCTGCACCAGGAAGCGATTGGCGCAGACACAGGTTTGCCCGGCATTGCGGAACTTGGCGATCAGCGCGCCTTCCACGGCGCGCTCCAGATCAGCATCGTCGAACACGATGAAGGGCGCATTGCCCCCCAGTTCCAGCGAGACTTTCTTCAGCGTCGGGGCACACTGCGCCATCAGCAGTTTGCCAATGGCGGTGGAGCCGGTGAACGACAGTTTGCGCACCAGCGGGCTGGTGGTCAGCTCGGCGCCGATGGCCACCGCGTCGCCGGTGATCACGTTGAAAATGCCCGGTGGAATCCCGGCCTGTTCCGCCAATGCGGCTATGGCCAGCGCCGAGAACGGGGTTTCCGGGGCCGGTTTGACGATACACGGGCAACCGGCCGCGAGTGCCGGTCCGGCCTTGCGGGTGATCATCGCCGCCGGAAAGTTCCACGGAGTGATCGCCGCGACCACGCCGATCGGTTCCTTGCTGACCACAATGCGCGCATCGGCTTTGTGGCTGGGAATGGTGTCACCATAGATGCGCTTGGCTTCTTCGGCGAACCATTCGATGAAGCTTGCGGCGTAGAGGATTTCACCCTTGGCTTCGGCCAACGGTTTGCCTTGTTCCAGGGTCAGAATTTCCGCCAGGGCGTCGGCGTTTTCGAGCATCAGCGCGTGCCAGCGTTTGAGTGTCTGGCTGCGCTCTTTGGCGGTCAGAGCACGCCAGGCCGGCCAGGCTTTAGTGGCGGCGGCGATGGCCTGGCGTGCGTGTTCGGCGCCAAGGTTGGGCACTTGGCCGATCAGTTCGCCGGTGGCCGGGTTGAAAATGTCTTGGCAGGTACCGTCGGGCGCATCGAGCCATTGGCCGTCGATGTAGGCCTGCTGACGGAACAGTTGCGAGGCTGCTGGGCTCATGCCGGCTCCTAAGAAAGTGAGGGCGCTCCCACATGAATCTGCGCCCAGAAGAAAAATATCAGGCCAGCGCGGGCAGGGGGCCCAGCTTGCCTTTGTGATAGATCATCGGCGTGACCGGTTGCTCGGGCAGAATCAGGTTCTTCACAGCGCCGACGATGATCGCGTGATCGCCGCCGTCGTATTCGCGCCACAGCTCGCACTCGATGATCGCCGTGGCGTTGCCCAACAGCGGGTTGCCCAGTTCGCTGAGGTGCCAGTCGATGCCTTTGGCCTTGTCCTTGCCTTTGCCGGCAAACGCATAGGCTTCGGCGGTCTGGTCGGCGGACAGCAGATGAATCGCGAACTGCTTGCTGTCACGCAGGATCGGGTAGGTGTCGGAGGCGTAGTTGGGGCAGAACAACACCAGCGCCGGGTCGATCGACAGCGCGCTGAAGGCGCTGGCGGTGATGCCGACGATGCCGCCGTCCGGGTCCAGGGTGGTGACCACCGTGACCCCGGAAGGGAAGGAACTCATGACGTCTTTATAAATGCCGGGTTCGATCATGTCGGCGGTCTCCTAGCGCATCACGAAGGGATCAGGCATCGGTGCCTGAGAGAGGTTGATCCACACCGTTTTCAGCTCGGTGTAGGCCAGCACCGAATCGATGCCGCTTTCGCGTCCATAGCCGCTGTTCTTGAAGCCGCCGATCGGCGCCATGGCCGATACCGCACGGTAGGTGTTGACCCAGATGATCCCGGAGCGCACGTCCCGGGCCAGACGATGGGCGCGGCCCAGGTCGCGGGTCCAGATGCCGGCGGCGAGGCCGAACTGCGAGTCGTTGGCAATCGCCAGCGCTTCGGCTTCGTCCTTGAAGCGGATGACCGAGGCCACCGGGCCGAAGACTTCTTCCTGCATGATCTTCATCGAGTTGCGGTCGCACTCGAACAGCGTCGGCTCATAGAACCAGCCATCGCCCAGATTCTCTGGACGCTTGCCGCCCAAGCGCAGGCGCGCACCTTCGGCGATGGCATCGGCCACCAGGCCTTCGACCACCGCCAATTGCTGCGCGGTGGCCATGGGGCCCATTTCGCTGCTGTCTTCCTGCGGGTTGCCAATGCGGATGCGCTTGGCGCGTTCGACCAGACGCGAGACGAATTCGTCGTAGATGTCGTCCTGCACCAGCAGTCGCGAGCCGGAAACGCAGCTCTGGCCGGACGCCGCATAGATCCCGGCAATCGCACCGTTGATGGCGCTGTCGAGGTCGGCGTCGGCAAAGATAATGTTCGGTGATTTGCCGCCCAGTTCCAGCGACAGCTTGGCGAAGTTCTCCGCGCTGCTGCGCACCACATGCCGGGCGGTGGCCGCGCCGCCGGTGAAGGCGATCTTGCGTACCAGCGGATGGCGAGTGAGGGCGGCGCCGGTACTTGGGCCGTAGCCGGTGACGACGTTGACCACCCCCGGCGGAATCCCGGCTTCCAGCGCCAGGCGCGCCAGCTCCAGAATGGTCGCCGAGGCGTGCTCGGACGGTTTGATCACGATGGTATTGCCGGCCGCGAGGGCCGGCGCCAGTTTGATCGCGGTCAGGTACAGCGGGCTGTTCCAGGGAATGATCGCCGCGACCACGCCCATGGCTTCATGCACGGTGTAGGCAAACAGATCGGGCTTATCGAGGGGCAGGGTGCCGCCTTCGAGTTTGTCGGCCAGACCCGCAGTGTAGTGGAAAAACTCCGGCAGGTAGCTGACCTGACCGCGGGTTTCGCGAATCAGCTTGCCGTTGTCGCGGCTTTCCAGCTGCGCCAGTTGTTCTTTGTTCTCAGCGATCAGATCACCGAGGCGTCGCAGCAGTTTGCCGCGAGCGGTGGCGGTCAGGCCGCGCCAGGCCGGGCTGTCGAAAGCCGTCTGCGCAGCCTGCACGGCGCGCTCGACATCGGCTTCGTCGGCATCGGGTAATTCAGCCCAGGCTTGCGCCAGGGCAGGGTTCAGGCTTTCAAAAGTCTTGCCGGAGAGGGCATCGACCCATTCACCGCCGATGCACATCTGGAAGCGTGCGAGTGTCATGCAACGATCCCCTTTATTTGGTTTTGTCGAGCGTTTGCCGTGTCGAGAAACTCCAGCAACAGCTGGTTGACCAGGCGCGGCGATTCTACGGGCATCATATGCCGCTGCTCGGCGAGCACGGCAACGGTCGCGCCGGGAATTCGCTCGGCCAGTTGCTGGGCCATTTCCGGTGTCGAGCCGGGATCCAGTTCGCCGGTGGCGACCAGTGTCGGCACCTGAATGCTGCCCAGATCTTCCGCGCGGTACATGTCCTGGGTGGCGAACAACTCATACGTGGTCAGATAGCCCTGCGGATCGTTGCCCGCCAAGGTCTGGCGCAGCGCGGCGATCTGTGCCGGGTTGGCTGCCTGGTATTCACGGCTGAACCAGCGCGACAACGCGGCTTCGGCGTTGGCGTCCGGACCATGCTCGGCCGCTTGAGCGGTGCGCGCGATGACGCCGGCACGCTGTTCGGGGCTGCGGTTGAACACGCTGTTAAGCACCACCAGGCCTTGCAGGCGTTGCGGGTAATGCAAGGCAAACGCCCGCGCTACCAACCCGCCCATGGAAAAACCGATTACTGTCGCCTGAGGCAATTGCAGGTGGTCGAGCAACTCCAGCAACTGGTCGGCATAGCCCAGCAGGGGCGTGCCGCTTTCCGGGCGCGGGCTGGCGCCATGACCCAGCATGTCGTAGGCAATCACACGGTACTTCGTGGCCAGGCCAACGACCTGGCCGCCCCACATTTCTTTGTTCAGGCCCACGCCGTGGATCAAAACCACGGGCTGGCCTTGGCCGGTCGCCAGGTAACTGGTGCCAGCCGGGGTGCGTTCAGCGGTGAGCCGAATCATGGAGCGCTCCTGCATGCCTTTTTTGTTGTGGTGACTGATCGGATTACTGGGCGTTCTCGGCCGCCAGTTCTTCCAGGTCGATGTAACGGTTGCCGATGCGTGGGTGCAGGCGGCCGCCATCGGCGCAACCCAGTACCACGACGATTTCATCGGCGCGCGGCGCGTCTTCGATCTGCATTTCCAGGGTGATGTAGTGCGAACGCAGGCCTTCGTCGTCCTTGTGCATCATCGGAATCTGGATCGAAGTGCCCGGGCCGCCGCGCTTGTTGGTGAAGCTCAGGTAGCTCTTGGCCTTGACCGCTTCGCGGTAATGGTTGCCGAAGCGCAGGGTGTGGATCACGGCGGAGGCGTGCTCGATTTCGCCGTCGGCGCCGACCACAGCAGCCTTGCCGTAGGCTTCGATCTTCTCGGCACCGCCGATGATGCCCACCAGGCGTTCAACCATCAGCGCGCCGAGGTCGGAGCAATTGGCACGGATTTCCGGTTTCAGGTCTTCGATGAACCCACGGCCGAGCCAAGGGTTTTTCATTACCACGGCCAGCCCGACCATGGTCACGGGCTTGTCGGCAGCCTTGCCGCCTTCGATAAAGGTTTCTTCGACATAGCTGACGATCTTGCGAATTTCGAAACTCATGAGCTGCTCCGTTGTGGGGTTAAGAGTGTCTTTGCGTATGATGGTATACCATAATACTGGTTGCGCAAGTCCCCTCTGTGGGTTTCTGGTCGGAAGGCGATAAAAGGAGGCAGGGCTATTGCGGAAATCGCGCAAGGCTTATTTGCGCACTGAGACGGTGGCTTGGCATTGTCGCCCCTCGTCTTCTCCAACGGTAATCGCCTCATCCGCTCACGTCTTGCCGCCATCGGGTACGGCGCCTAATGTTAAGAAACAGGCACCAGGCAAGGGAGGAGGTCGTATGCGCTGCGCAAACTGCGGATCCGAGAATCCCTCCGGGGCCAGCTTCTGTAACGCGTGCGGCGCCAGGCTGTCTCGCAACTGTCCGCGCTGTGGTCACGAGGCGGGCCTGTCCGCCAAATTCTGCAGTGAATGTGGCGCGTCGCTGACCGATGCGTCTGCTGTGCCATCACCGCGCTCGCAGCCTTCTTCAGAGCCCATTCATTACACGCCTCACCATCTTGCCGAGCGCATCCGCGCCGAACACGCGGCCATGGAAGCCCGGGGCGAGACCGCCGGCGAACGCAAGACCGTTACGGCGCTGTTTGCCGACATGGCCGGTTCCATGGCCCTGATCCACAACCTCGATCCGGAAGAGGCCCAAAACCTGATCGAGCCCGTCGTTGCGCTGATGATGGAAGCCGTCCACTACTACGAAGGCTACGTGGCCAAGTCGCTGGGCGATGGCATCCTCGCGCTTTTTGGCGCCCCCATCGCCCATGAAGACCATCCGCAGCGGGCGCTGTATGCGGCATTGCGCATGCAGCAGGCGATACACCGACATAGCGACCGCATTCGTCTGGAGAAAGGCATTCCGCTGCAAATCCGCGTTGGCATCCACACCGGAGAGGTCGTCGTGCGTTCGATCCGCACGGACAATTTGCACACCGATTACGACCCGGTCGGGCACACGATCCACATTGCGTCCCGGATGGAGGGAATCGCTGCGCCATCGTCGATCCTGGTGAGCGAGTCCACCCACAAGCTGGCGGAGGGCTATTTCGAGTTCAGGACGCTGGGGGCCACCCAGGTCAAAGGCATTTCCGAGCCGCTCGTCGTGTACGAGGTGCAGGGCATCGGCGCGCTGCGCACGCGCCTGCAATTGGCGGCACATCGCGGGCTGGCCAGGTTTGTCGGCCGTGAGGCCGAGCTGGATCACCTGCATCAGGCACTCGATCAGGCTAAAGCGGGCCACGGGCAGGTCGTCGCGGTGGTAGGCGAGGCCGGGGTCGGGAAGTCGCGGCTGTTCCATGAATTCAAGGAGCGCTCGCGGCGCGGCTGTCTGGTGCTGGAAACGTTCTCGGTGTCGCACGGCAAGGCCTTTGCCTATTTTCCACTCATTGAGCTGCTGAAGAACTACTTCCAGATCACTGCCCTGGACGACGAGCGGCGGTGCCGGGAAAAGGTCATGGGCAAGGCCCTGACGCTCGAGCGCAGTTTCGAGGATCTCGTGCCCTACCTGCTCTATCTGCTAGGTATTGGCGAACACAGTTCTGCGCTTGCGGAAATGGATCCTCAGATCCGGCGTGATCGCATCTTCGACGCGATTACGCAACTTCTGGCGCGCGAGAGCCGCGATCAGCCGATTGAACTGTTGTTCGAGGACCTGCAATGGCTGGACCGCGAGACCGAAGCATTCCTCGTGTTTCTCATCGACCGCGTGGCGAGTGCCCCGATCCTGCTCCTGGTGAACTACCGGCCCGAGTATCAGCCCGTGTGGACGCACGCGGGTCATTGCAGCCAACTGCGGCTCGAACCGCTGGGCCCGGCCGAAGCCCAGGGAATGCTCGCGGCCTTGCTTGGGGACGATCCCACCCTCGTCCCCCTCAAACAGCTCATCCTGGAGAAGACGGAGGGCAACCCTTTCTTCATGGAGGAAGTGGTGCAAACGCTGGTCGAGGAGAAGTCACTGCTCGGCGAACCCGGTCGTTACCGGATTGAGCAAACTCCAGCCGCGCTGCATATTCCCACCACTGTGCAGGGTGTGCTCGCCGCCCGTATCGACCGGCTCCCCGTTGCGCAGAAGGAATTGCTGCAGACGCTCTCCGTCATCGGCAAGGAGTTTCCATTCAGTTTGATCCAGCGCATCTGTGATGGGCGGGTCGCTCGGATGGACGACGATTTGCACGATCTGCTGGCCCGACTGGAGGCCGCGGAGTTCATTTACCAGCGGCCGGCATTTCCGGAGGTGGAGTATTCGTTCAAGCATGCGCTGACCCAGGAGGTCGCAGGTCACTCGCTACTCACGGAGCGGCGTAGCGCACTGCATGAACGCACGGCGCAGGCCATCGAGGCACTGTTCCCCACCCGCATCGCGGATTACTGCAGCGAACTGGCGCACCACTACAGGCTGAGCGGCAATGTCCCGAAGGCCGTGGAATACCTGCACCGTACCGGGCAACAAGCCCTTCAGCACTCCGCCCATCTCGATGCGATGCGTCACCTCGGCGCGGCGCTGGAATTGCTCGAGCATTTGCCCGACACGCCCGCGCGTGCTCATCAGGAACTGACGTTGCTGCTCTGCCTGGGGCCGGCCTTGATGGCCGTGCGAGGCTATGGTGCGCCCGAGGTGGAGGCCACCTACACCCGTGCACTGGCGCTATGCGAGCAAGTCGGCGACGACTCGCTTTTCCCTGTGCTGCTGGGGCTGCGGACTTACTACGAGTTGCGTGCGCAATACTCAACGGCATGCGAACTGGGTGAACGATTGCTCAGTGTTGCGCAAACTGCGCAGGATCCGGACTTGCTCGTGGAAGCCCATGCCGCACTCGGGGCGACATTGCTTTTCCAGGGTGATCTGCGCGATGCCCTTGAACACCAGGAGCGGGCGCGGGTCCTCTACAACCCGGACAGTCATCGCACCTATGCCAGTACGTGCGGCATGGATCCGGGCTACGCCCTGACATTTTTAGCCTGGTGCCTTTGGTACTTGGGTTTCCCCGATCAGGCAAGCACGCGCAGCCGGGAGGCCCTTGCTCTGGCCAATAAGATTTCCGACCCGTTCAGCCTGGCCTTCACCCTGTCTGCTACGTCGATACTGGGACAGTTCCAGCACGACGTACGACTCGCCGAAGAGTGTGCTGATGCCGCCATCAAGCTTTCACTCGAACAAGGGTTTCCGTTTTATTTGGCGTGGGGGAATATTCTCCAGGGTTGGGCTCGCACCGAGCAGGGAAACATTGACGAAGGAATCGCTCAGATAACCCAGGGTATTGCCACTTACCAGGCAGCCGGAGCAGAGCTTGGATGCTCTTATTTTCTGGCCCTGCTGGCCGCCGCTCACGGGCGCGCCGGGCAACCGCAGGCAGGATTGGATGCCGTGACCGCCGCTCTGGCTATGGTGGACAGAACAGGCGAACACTTTTACGAAGCAGAACTGTACCGGCTCAAGGGAGCTCTTACCCTCCAATGTCCGGGCGCAGACGAACAGGATTCTGCCGTGCAGCAGCAAGCGCAAGCATGCTTTCACAAGGCGATCTCGGTCGCTCAACAACAAGGGGCAAAGTCACTCGAGCTACGAGCCACAGTGAGCCTTGCTCAGCTATGGGAAACACAAGACAAGGAGGCGGCCAGGCAGATGCTGGCCGACATCTATAGTTTCTTCACCGAAGGCTTCGACAGCGTTGATTTGTTACAAGCCAAGGCGCTGCTCGATGCATGGGCACCAAGCGGGGGGTGAACGATCGATGACGCAGGGCGCTGAATCAAGCATCGGCGTGTCGTCGGTAAGTGTGTAACGGAGCGAAGCACCGCGCCAAGCGCTCGATGCCGCTCAGCACCGGCGAGGAGCCCAAGAATGACCACGAAGAACGGAGCGCATCGGGGCAATGATGAGCGCAAGCCGGTCGCGCTGGCTTTGCAGGGCGGCGGCATGCACGGCGCGTTCACCTGGGGTGTGCTCGATCGGTTGCTCGAGGACGGCAGGCTTGCCATTGAGGGGGTGAGCGCAACCAGTGCCGGTGCGATGAATGCCGTTGCGCTGGCCTACGGTATGCTGCAGGGTGACGAGGCCGGCGCACGCCAGGCGCTGCATAATTTCTGGTCCGCCGTGGCGCAGTCCGCCGAGCGTCATAATCCGTTACGCTGGACGCCATGGCTGAAAGGGACGCACAGCTTCGGGCTGGACCATTCGCCCATGTATGCGTTCGCGGACATGGCGCTTCGTATCTTCTCGCCTTACCAGTTCAATCGCCAAAACTTAAATCCGTTGCGGGAGGTGCTGGAGGGGCAGATCGATTTCGCCGCTTTGCGAAGGCAATGCCCGTTCCACCTCTATCTGTGCGCAACCAATGTCGAGACGGGCAAGATACGCATCTTCTCGGACGAGGACGTCTGCGTCGAAGCGGTGCTTGCTTCGGCCTGTGTGCCAACATTGTTCAGGGCGATCACGATCGACGGCCAGCACTACTGGGATGGTGGCTATATGGGAAACCCGGCCATTTTCCCGTTGATCTACCACTGCAATACGCGCGATGTGGTGATCGTCCACATCAACCCACTCGTCCGCCCGGGCGTGCCTATTACAGCTGCCAGCATCCTTAATCGCATCAATGAAATCAGCTTCAACTCTTCGCTGATGCGTGAGATGCGCACCATCGCCTTTGTCACCGACCTCATCCAGCAAGGCAAAGTCGATCGCGGTGAGATGAAGGAGATGCTGATCCACTCCATTCGATCCGACGCAGCGATGTGCGCGCTCAGCGTGTCCAGCAAGTACAACGCAGGCTGGGACTTCCTTTGCGGACTGCGCGACAACGGACGCCGCGAGGCCGAGGCGTGGCTCACGGAGAACTACCGCAATATTGGCGAACGGTCGAGTATCGACATCCGGAAGGAGTTTCTTTGAAACCGGCATGAGAGGGGTAAAGGTGGCTGCTGTCGGAGATCTTCGCTTCCATCGTCGACCGAGATAACGCCTGACGCTAACGGAAGCTGGAGTTCTCCACTTGCCAAGGCAGTAGGTCGGTAGTCCACATAGAGTTGGCCGCGAATCAGAACATCGTTATCGGCCTCACGCATGTGCGGCAGCCAACTACCCACCAGATTGACATGTGTGCCAGGTGCAACCTGGGCGCCACGGGTCAGAGGCTGGTCGCTCATGGTTGCGGCGCAGATAACTTCAGCCGCAGGTAGTGCCGCGTCTAGATCATCTACAACTGTGAGTTCAACGCCGGGGATTTGAAGGTCGGCAACCAGTTTCTCTGCGCGAGATCTAGTGCGGTTCCAGATACACACCTGGCGCAACGATGGTCTCAATGCCGTGAATGCCTCGATCAGTGGGCCCGCCATGTCACCGGCACCGACCATCAGCAACGAACACAGGGGTGTCAGTGATGCCATCAAACGCGATATAGACACCTTGAATCGAAGGGGAGAGCGGGTATCGGTGGTAGTTGCCAGGAAACTCGGTGGCAAGCTTCACTCCGACCATTTGCCGTTCGCTCCAAGCGGTGCGCATCGAAAATCAGCGCATGTCGGTGCTTTTCTTCGAAAGCATCATCGTCCCCTTCTGAAGCGGATCGCTTTATCCAGCGACTACTGGACAGCAGGGCCTCAAGAGCCGATAGCAGAATTTTGAAATCTCGTTCCATTCGGGGAGCATCAGCCAATGCTTGCGCTACCGTGTGCTCCAGGCAAGCGGGCAGGGAAGCGCCCGAGAACGGAGGCAAGCCGATGCCCAAATGTGCATTGCTCAAGCAGCGAATACAGATTTCTGTATCCACGCCATCAACACCACTCACTTGAGAATGCCGGTCAAGGATTCGCAGGAGTGCCTCCTGCATCACCACTCCCTGTATCAGGAGTTCTTGTTCCGACATCTGTGGGTACGACTGCATGACCTTTTACCTCTTGAACATACCTGGCAGGTCAATTTGAGAATTCAGTGATACATCCATCGAGATGTCTCCTGGCATTCTGGACGATGACCATGGCCAATGCTGAAATTGCGCCTGAAAAATAGGGTTAGTTGCGAAGTAATCGAGCTGTCGCAGCGTTGGTGATTATTGGGGGACTGTATGCGATTAAAGCGAAGGCGTGAACATGTGGTACCGCACTAAACCTTTCCTTTCGAGACTGATTGGCTCAGATGATTTCTCTCCCCTAGACTGCCATGGGCTCAGGGACTAATCCCGGACGACAGGAGCAAAATGCAATGGTTGCGGACTGGACTGGACTGGTCAGGTAACGCTTGTCAGCGGAGCCGGTAGTGCGCGAGGAATTGGTATTGCGATTGCCGATTCGGTCCTGGCCGCGCGCCGGCTGAGCCGCGAGGACAGCGAGGTGCTGCTGGTAATGCCCGGGCCGATATCATCAGCTCTGCCACCAGTTCATCTGCTCCGCTGATCCTCGGGTGTCACGTTCGGCCGGGTACTCACGTCGACCTCGTCGGTGGTTTCCGTCCGGACATGCAGGAGGCGGACAACGTGTTGTTGGGCAAGGCGCGGGGCTTTGTCGATGACCGCCAGTCGGCGGCAGTGGCGGGGGATATTCTGATTCCGCTGGAAGCGGGAGTGATCAGTGATGCGCAGATCGAGGGGGATCTTTTCGATCTGAGTCAATTGCTGACCTTTGAGCGGGGAGAGGAGGAGATCACCGTGTACAAGAATGCGGGTAGTGCGCACCTGGACCTGATTGTCAGCTTGTTTGTGATGCGGTGTTTGGATGAGGCCTAAACTGGGTTGATGGCGGCTATCCTGGCACCACTGAAGCCAATCACTGCCAGAACTAGCTAGGTGCAGAGCCCAGTCGACTGCCATGGAATTTCTCCTTGGTTTCTCTTGAAACATCCAAAAAACAAGTCCAGGATTAAGTCTATTCCTACTTCGGAAGGAAAATAAACCCCTTAGATTTCAATGAGTCGGACGCCAGATGCGAGTCTCGTTTCCCGCTCCAAATACAGAAAACGCCACTCATTGAGTGGCGTTTTTTTTGCGCGCTATTTTTTTGTCAGCATTGAAAAAAGAGACTTTTGCCTCTTTTTTCGTTCCAACAGGTTCCACTCGAAACCACTACCAACCACGATTTTTTAGTATATAGCTGGCGCTTGGCAGATCACTTTTGCCCGATGCTTAAGTGCTTTTGGGTTTACGACCGCGCGAGTTTGGCTTCACCGGCACGCTTTTCCCATACTCGCTCCACCATAACGCGAGTGCCTCCATCGTCGGCCCGAGCGCACGGGCCTTTGCTGTCATTTCATATTCGACGCGAGGGGGCACTTCCGCGAAAACTGTTCGCGACACGAGGCCATCGTTTTCGAGCTCACGGAGTTGTGCCGTCAGCATGTGCTGGGTGATGCCGCTAATCGCCTTGCGCAGTTCTCCGAAGCGATAGATCCGCTGGTTCAGCAACCACATGATTTCCAGCTTCCACTTGCCTGAGAGCAGCGCAAATGCACGGCGCATTTCCTCGTGCATGTTGATCTGATCGCCACCATTAGTCTGGTTTTCCATACTAAGCATCACTTTTTCATCCTACTTGTAGCTTTTCATATTAGGCGACATCTTTGACCTGAGTCGACGCATTAACGCTTGCTTAGGAAAACCCCCATGATCGGAAACCATATTTATTGGATCAGTACGACACTGCTGTCGTTGCTGTATCTGGCCTCGGCGACTATGTACCTGGTTAAAAGAGACTGGGTTCGCCAAGCACTCGCCGACCTCGGCTACCCAGCCTATCTAGTGACGTTTCTCATTGCAGTGAAGACCCTGGCGGTGGCCGCCATTCTGTTGCGCATCAACGTGCCGCTTAGCGACCTCGCTTACGCCGGCATGCTTTATCACCTGCTGCTCTCCGCTTCAGCCCACATCAGTGTCCGCAAACCTGGCGGTGCGTTGCCAGCAGCTATTTGCCTGGTGTTGCTCGTCGCTTCTTTCCTCACCCAAAACACTGCGCGTGAAGTGCCGTCACCCTACGGCCAAATAACAACAGCAAATTTAGTAAGTCCTAACTGATTGGAGAGCAACATGTCCCGACTCAATGGAAAAGTAGCCATCGTCACTGGAGCCGGTCGCGGCATCGGCCGCGCCACAGCGAAGCTGTTCGCGGCGCAAGGTGCGAAGGTGGCGGTTCTTTCGCGCACGGCTGAAAATGTCGATCGCGTCGTCGCCGATATTCAGGCGGCGGGCGGCGTCGCACTAGGAGCAATCTGCGATATCGCCGATCCCGATCAGATCAAAGCTGCCGTAGACAAGGTGGTGGCTGCGTTTGGCCGAATCGATATCCTTGTGAACAATGCCTTCGACCCCTCGGTTGTCCTTTCATCGGTGATGGATCTGACGGCCGAGCAACTGCAGCGCAATTTCGAGATGGGGCCGATTGCCTATCTGCGGACAATGCAAGCCTGTTATCCCCACCTCAAAGCTAGTGGTGAGGGAAGAGTTATCAACTTTGCGTCACTGGCCGGCGTCCTCGGAATGCAGGGCTACGCCCCTTACAACATGGCGAAGGAGGCGGTACGCGCCTTGACTCGCTCGGCGGCAAGGGAGTGGGGCGCTGACAGGATCACGGTAAACAATGTCATGCCGGTTGCAGACACTTGGGGTACTGCGGTGGATGTGCCTGCTCCCACTAACGTACTTGGCCGTTATGGATCGCCCGAAGAGGACATTGCGCCGGTTGTGCTATTCCTCGCCAGCAAGGATGGGCAATTCCTGACGGGATACAGCCTGACGCCGGACGGTGGCCAGATCATCGACAGCGCACGCTGACTTTACCGTCCGGCTCCGAGCGTTTGCTCCACCGAAACCACAAGAAACGCCTTGGCGCGTCTTGTGGTTTTTTCAAGCGATGTTCAGCGATGCAACAGGCTCCCGCGTTGCTGCGCGTGCAGCCAGGAAGGCAAGAGCGGCCGCCACGCCCAGCAACGCGGCGCTTAACTCGAAGGTCGTTCGATAACCGTTTGAGTCAAAGACCAACCCGCCAACCGTCGCCCCCGATGCAATGGCCAATTGGATGATCGCCACCATTAAGCCGCCTCCCGCTTCAGCAGCCTCTGGCAATGTTCTGGCCAGCCATGTCCACCATCCCACCGCTGCAGCTTACTGCCGCTGTTCTTGTAGCTGCACCGTATGTAACTTGCCTCATGGTCTCAGCAAGCTGGCTGGAGATGGCAAATTAGCCTGCTCGACGAACTGAAAGCGACTTATGAAAGAACACTGTTTCGCATCAAGGAGCGGAATCTTACATCCCTAGATCTAGCTGCAATCGCCACTCCAGCAAATATTCGGGAAGTTGATCCGCTGGCAAGGCGAAGTCCGTTTGGAGGGGGGTAGCGTTCGGATTTACTTCGAAGGTCTCTGACCCCCGGCGGCACGCAGATGAGTTTGATGTGTTTCAAACGTGGCTCAAAGGAGTGAGCTACTGAAGTGCTTTAATGTGATAGTGCCAAGCTCGGTTGTGGCTTATTACTGCGGCAACCAGATCAGCGTCTGGCCGCCGCACTCATATCAAACGTTCACTTTGTCAGGAATATCGCTCACGACCTCGGTGAGTTCACCGGTATCAATGTTGTAGAAGAGTCCGTAGATCTTCACATGCAGTGGCACCCCAGGATGAGCGCGGACGACGCCGACGTCATATTTTAGCGAACTCTCGAAGTCCGAAATACAGATGCTGTCGTGGTCGAACGCGGACGAAATATCGCTGCCGTGCTCATGTTTGAACGCATCGATGATGCCATCAGTGGTGAAGGATGTAGCGCCGCAGAAAGAGTGGTGCACCACAACGACTCTCTCTATGCCGAACAGATGCACCATGGTCGCGATCGATTGTACCCCCGCGACGGCCCGCCCCCCGGCAACGGATACCGGGAACAGGGTAGTCGTATGGCCCACCCGGTTACCGGCTTCATCAAGCACGTTTTCTCCCGGGTAGACCTCGCCAAAATGCTGGGCGACAACGGCCGGAACCTCCGACGCACGTGGATCGAAACAGTGAATCAGCACGGTTCGTAGATTGACTGCCTTGGCGAAGAGAGGGCGGAACTCCGATTCGTTAAACCGTGGTTGCGCTCTGAACGAGAAATCATTGAGGTTGGGCATTTTTTGTCTCCGGTATCCTGGACGGTTCTTGTGGCCGGGCTGAGCCCACACGCCAAAAGTACACAGATCTGTCTACCTGTTCAATAGAAAAGTAGACAGATCTGTGTACTTGCAATAGGCTGCACGCTGGAGAATTCTTATGACTATTGATGCTTCAGGCTTCAAAGACCTGCGCCTTGAGGAAATGGCCTCTCTCAAGCCCCGCGATCGTATTTTGAAAACGGCGATTACCCTCTTTAACGAGGGTGGCGTACACACGATCGGGATTGATCGAATCATTGCTGAAAGTGGCGTATCCAAAAGGACTTTCTATAACTACTTTCCCTCGAAGTCCGATCTGGTTGCTGCCTATCTGGATTTTTCGCACTGGCTTCGGTTCACGAACCTGAACAAGTACACCGCGCGGGCTGGAGGGGATGCGAGAGCTGAACTTCTGGCGGTTTTTGACTTCCTCGAATACTGGTTTTCCGAAGAGGATTTTCGAGGGTGTACCTTTGCTCGTGGCCTGAATGACTTCAGCGACGAAGCTTCAAGTAACTTGCGTGCAAAGGTCAGCTTGCATTTTGACGAGTGGGCCAGTTTCATTGGCACTCGCTTGTCCCGGATCATGGAACCGGGCAGGGCAGAGGTCATTCTTCCGCAATTTTTAAGCCTTATCACGGGCACGACCGTTGTTGCGCACGCCTCTGGTGATACCAGGATCGCGCAACTCAACAAGCGAGTTGCCGAGTTCTTGTTGAGTTCTCAGGGTTGAGTCGGCTCGGAGCTCTTGTCAAAGCGGTGGGCATATTCCGCTGGGGTTATACCGAAGTGGCGTGTAAAGGCTTTCCGTAGCACCTCGACGCTGCTATAGCCGTAGCGACGACAGATGTCGTGCATCGATTTCTCGCCAAACGCAAGTGAACGGCAGACCGCCTCCAGCCGAACGTTTTCGACGTATTTCGCGGGCGTGGTCTGCAGCTCCCGTTGAAACATCCGAATCAATGTCCTGATGCTGGTTGAGGCTCTGGCAGCCATTATCTCGACTGTGAGTTCCATATGCAGATGCTCGCTGATCCAGAGGCATAGCTCGTTCAGGTTTGAATCGCGTGCGCGTTGTGACTGTAGTGCGAAGCTGAATTGCGCCTGTCCGCCTGGACGATGTAAAAACAGGACCAGGTTCTTCGCTATTTCCAGGGCAAGGTCATTTCCCAGATCCTCGGCGACAAGCGAAAGCGCCAGGTCAATTCCTGAGGAGATACCGGCGGACGTATAGACGTTGCCGTCTTTTATCCAGATGGGGGTTGGGTCAACCTTCACCTTGGGATAACGCTCAGCCAGGCGTCGAGCGACTCCCCAATGTGTCGTCGCGCTGCGCCCGTCCAGGAGACCCGCTGCCGCCAGGGCAAATGCTCCAACACAGATGGAGCAGACGCGACGCACTGTCGGCGAGCGCATTCGAATCCAGTCTATGGCGACCTGATCGATTTGTTCGAAGGTCATGGCGCCCGCGGTCACCAGCAGGGTGTCGATGGGTTTGTTCGAACGACACTCCTGCTCAAGGGTAACGTGCCCTTTGAGTCCAATGCCTGTTTCGCTCTCCAAGTGCACGTCAGGAGATGAGCAGACCAGTTCAAGTACGTAGGGGGCCATTCCTCCGTCAGCCATTTGGTTCGCCCAAGCGAATACTTCTGCCGGCCCGATCACGTCGAGCGCGTCCACCGGTGGCAGGCCCAGTATGACAACCCGCTTCTGCCCGGCATCTGTAGGCGGGGCGACTGGTTTCGTGAGCTTTGCCATTGGAAGTACGTCCGCGTATCCGGAGACAGGAAAAATATATCGGCAGAAGTCACCCGTGATTGGCAAATGAACTTCCCTCCATCCGCTGAACGGTCATCCGCACACGTTGACAGTAGGAGCATGTGCACCTAAATTAATTCACATAGGGGTATATGCTCCTATGTGAGTTTTCCAGGGGCATTTGCTCCAGCTAATCGAGAGAGCCAAGATCATGAGCGCAGCTGAAATTCTTGTAAGTGGTGCAACGGGGCGTACCGGTGGGGCTACCATCGATGAGCTGCTCAAATTGGGAAAACGTGTCCGCGCTTATGTGCGCACGGACGATGAGCGAGCCGCAGCCCTTAGGGCGCGTGGCGTTGAAATTGCCATCGGCGACTTCACCAACATCGATGACATTCGTGCGGCGATGGAAGGCATCCGTTCGGCCTATTTCCTTTATCCGCTGGCATCGGGAATCATCGAAGGTGCAGCGTATTTTGCCCAGGCCGCAAAAGAGGCCGGGGTAGAGGCCATCGTGAACATGTCGCAGATTTCCGCGCGGCGTGAGTCCAAGAGTCATCTGGCACAGGATCACTGGATCTCTGAGCGTGTCTTCGACTGGTCGGGCGTACCGACCACGCACCTGCGCCCCACATTCTTCGCGGACTGGCTCGCTTACCCTCACTTCGCCAAGGAGATTTGGGCCAACAAAAAAATCGAATTCCCCTTTGCGAATGGTCGTCACGCTCCCATAGCTACCGACGATCAAGGGCGCGTGATCGCCCACATCCTGGCTAACCCGGCGGGGCACGGAGGTAAAATTTACAGCCTTCACGGCCCTGTCGAGATGAATCACACCGAAATCGCGGCGGCCATGAGCGAGGTGCTGGGTGCGAAAATCGAGTACGCCCCGACATCAATCGAAGAGTTCGAGCGTAAAATGACGCAGGAGTACAAGTTCCCGGCCGCCTTGACACAACATTTGGTTGAAGTCGCGCAGGATTACCAACAGGGAGTCTTTGCCGGTGTGAATGACATCGTGGAGAAGATCACCGGTACGGCTGCGCTGACCGTGCAGGCGTTTATCGAAAAGTACCGGGATGTCTATGCGTAAGCAGCCCGCTGGGCACTTGAAATAATCATCAGTAGTAACGAGGAAATATGCAGATGTTGCCGGTTAGCCAACCGTTAGGGATCGACCAGTGCAATTGTTCCGCGATAAGGAAGGCGAGCCGGCAGATCACTCGCTTTTACGATGCGCAGCTTGAGCCATCGGGTCTTCGAATCACCCAATACCTCACATTGGCAGCGCTCTATGAAATGGAGACTGCCGCGATCAATACGCTTGCTGAGCGTCTCGACATCGAGCGCACGGCGATGGGGAAAATGGCGGGCTTCCTGGAAAAAGGGGGATTGATCTCAATCAGTCCCTCACCCTCCGACGGTAGAAGTCGCCTCGCAGCACTAACCGAGGAGGGCATGAGTTTGTTCAAAAGAACCGCTCCACTCTGGCAAGAAGCCCAGCGTCAGTTTGAGCAATTGAATGGCACTGAAAACGTGGCTTCACTCCGGCAGGATCTGGCCCAAGTGAAAGTCGGTGATGTGAGTGGGATAGCTGATGAGTGAAATGCTCCAGGCGACCTGAGTCGCGAGTGCTATTTAGTTCAGGCGTCCCTCGATTCGAGAACTTCAGGATCAATGTACCCCGGAACTTTGGAGGAGAGCGATTGCTTCAATGCGCGAGTCCCCGCGTCCGCCAGAACCTCACTTTCCCCTGTTTCAATTGCGTCATAGGCTTGGCGAACTACTTCTATCGGGCTCGCCTTCGGCACATCAAAGTCCTTGGTGAGGTCAGTATCCACGAAGCCAACATGCAAGCCGACAACCTGGATGCTCCTTTCTTTGAGAGACAAACGTATGTTGTTGGTATAGCTCCATGCGGCTGCCTTCGATGCTGAATAAGGCGCAAGTATTGGCACGCTTCTCCAGGTGACATCGGACAGAACATTGATGATGCCACCGCTACCATTGTCGGGAAGGGAGGCCTGGAACGCGCCAGTCACGCGCATCAGGCCATAAAAGTTCGTCTCGAAAATACGCCGCGCCTGATCCTCAGCATCTTCGGAAAATGGAGACTCGGTTATTTCCGCAATCCCGGCGTTGTTCACCAGCAGAGTCACATCGCAAGCGATCCGTGCCGCAGCAATGACGGACGCGGGATCGGTCACGTCGAGTTTGACTGGAACGATGCCAGGCTCGATGAAGCCTTCCGGATTACGGACGCCTGCATAGACTTTTGCAGCACCGCGAGCCAGCGCTTCACGGGCAAATGCCAGGCCGAGTCCGCGACTGGCTCCAGTCACGAACACGACTGAATCCTTGATCTTCATTTTTAAATACTCATCAGGAACCAGGAAGGAAAGGTCGTATCGCGGCAGCGGAGATATCTGGCGGCGTCAGTTGCCGATTCGTCGTTGAGCCGCCTATGTAGCGCTCGGCGATCATCCAGCCGTTATCGGTCTCGCGCAGTCGGTCAAGCATCGGCGAGTACATCCAGATCATCGGCAGGTAGTCACTCTCGGTCAGCTCGCCGTCGCTCATTTTCGGAGCGTCTTCAGGCACCGCATAGCGTACGAGCAGGTTGTGGTATCGGACTGCAACGAGCCCGTTTTCTTCTTCATCCACGATATGGCCCGAGCCGCAACGACTGACTCCAGGAACCAGATAGGGATAGATCTCAGTGAGGAAATGGCGGATGTTGGCTTCACCGCTGACTTCACCCTTGAAATGGAAGACCTTGGCGTCGGCCGTAAACGAGTTGATCATTTCTTCGAGATCCCATGTCTCGAACAGCCAGTTCACACGGTTGACGAAATCGACGGCACTTGCTCGCTTATCAGGATCAATCTTGCGCGCAGCAATCACTTTCGGAAAGAAGCGCATCATTACCTCCTAAACAGAACAACCAGCACTGACATTGCACAAAGCGAATGCTCGATTCGCTCATTCCGTCTTTCTCCCAATGAGGTAAACGCTCTTTATCGTGCCTGGAGCTATGTCCGCAGTTCCTGCATGAATTCATGAGTAGCTGCCGCAACCTCATTGGGATTTTCCAGAGGGGACAAGTGTCCGGTACCGGGCAGCACCTGCATTCGCGCGCCGGCTATCCGTGGCAATAATTCACTTTGAAGCGTAGCGGGTGGATCGACCTGATCGAGCTCACCTGCGATCACCAGAACGGGTACGTTGATGGACAAGACGTCAGCGGTAATGTCCTCAACCATACCGCCCAGTGGCCATGCAGCTTTAGCCTGCGGAGCGCCCCGAAGGCTGTCGACGATGACCTGCTCGTAAAGCTCCGGAGTCAGGCTTTTTGCCGTGAGTACGTTATCGAGAGCCCAACTGATCGATTCCCGGCTGTCGTAGATCCTGGACATTTCAGCCCGTTGTTCCGGTGAAAAGTTCATTGGTGACGGAGGCGACGGCGATACGAGGATCAGGCCCTGAAGTCCTGACGGCTGACCGGACGCAAATAGCTGCGCGACCTTTCCGCTCATTGAGTGGCCGACAATCACGTAGCGATCGAGGTTGAGGGTTTCAATGACGTCTTGCACGTCGTTTGCAAGATCACTAAGGGTGTAACCCTGCTCGGGTGCATCCGACTCGCCCCAGCCTCGGTGATCCATGGCAATCGACCGATACTGGCTATCAAGGTCACGGATCACACCGTCCCACGTCCGACTCGAACCGCCGTAGTAATGGAGAAGCAGGAGCGCAGGCTCGCCGCTTCCGCTCTCGTTCACATATATCCGAGCACCTCGGGTCTTCACATGCATTTTGCTTCTCCGCGCTCAACGACGAACTCACAAACGCTGGACGTTGCGAGTCATGCAAGGTGTCAGCGAACATCAGTCTATGCCGCCAGTAGAGGGGGCAAGTGACATAACCCAGACGATTTCTGCCACTTTCTCTTTGCAGCGGCAGACGACATCCATCACGCGTGTTGGGCGACTGGTTTCTTATCCCGCTGTCTGATCGTCAATAGGGTCAAGGCCGCGATCAGGCAGAGCACGCCGCCGGTAAAGAACGCCGGCAAATAGCTAAGCAGTGCCACCCTTGACCATCCTGCCCCGAAGGCTGCGACAGCGGCCCCAATTTGATGACCGGCAAAGATCCAGCCGAACACCAGCCCCACGCGCTCTGCACCGAAGCGGGAAGCGGCAAGCCTCACCGTTGGGGGAACGGTCGCGATCCAGTCGAGTCCGTAAAACACGGCGAATAACGAAAGGCCATAGATCGAGAAGTCAGTAAAAGGGAGCGCGATCAATGACAGGCCACGAAGGGCGTAATACCAGAACAGCAGCCGACGGTTGTCGAAGCGGTCGGATAGCCAGCCGGACGCGACTGTTCCCATAAGGTCAAAAACACCCATCGCCGCCAGCAGCCCCGCTGCTTTGACTTGCGAAATACCGAAGTCACCGCACATCGGGATCAAATGAACCTGAACCAGGCCATTGGTCGTTGCGCCGCAGATAAAGAATGTTCCGAACAGAATCCAGAAAATCCTGGTTTTCGCCGCGTCACGGAGGGCGTCCAGAGAGGCCGCGATGATCGATGCGCCACTCGAAGTAACGGCAGGGATCGGGACGGTGCCAACATCGCCGTAAGGTCGCAAGCCCATATCACTCGGACGATCCCTCATCACCAGCAGCACCGCCAGTGCAGCGATCACCAGCATGATGCACATCAAACCGAGTGCCCAGCGCCATCCGGAGTGATCGGTGATGTTCGCGAGGATTGGCAAGAAGATAAGCTGGCCTGTTGCCGTACTGGCGGTGAGAACACCGACGACAAGCCCTCGACGAGCACTGAACCATCGCGATGCGACGGTGGCACTGAGGGTCAGCGCAGTCATACCTGCGCCTATGCCGACCGCTATGCCCCACAGGATGAAAAGCTGCCAGATCTCGGTCATGCCCAGTGACAGCAAGAGGCTGATCACGATGACCAGCAGTGCCGTGAGGGTGACATTTCGTAAGCCGTATCTGTTCATCAGCGCGGCGGAGAAAGGAGCCATCAGACCGAAGAGCACGAAACGGATCGACAGCGCTGATGAGATTTCTACGGTGTTCCAGCCAAACTCCATTTGCATCGGAACGATGAAGACACCTGGTGCGCCGACCGACGCGGCGCTGATCAGGGCGGTAAAAAAGGTGACCGCGATCATGGCCCAGCCATAGTGAATATTACGGCGAGCGAGAGCAGTTGAGAGCCATCCGGAAATCATATGCTTTCTTCTTGGGGGAAGGGGATGGCGGACAACCCGGCAGCCCTGGGCAGGTAAGCCTAAGTAATCCTCAACGGTAAAAATTGACTGTTTCTGGGTGATTTTTGCCAGATCCCGAAGCTGCTCATAGCTGGCATCGGCAAACATCAGCACGATCAAGCCATGAATGTCTGCTTATTCATTCGCACGAATTCGCTGACTGTTTGAGGCGGCGTTCCGGTTACCTCGCGGATAATCTCGTCCTTGCCTTCGAAAATGCCATTTTGGTAGTCAATCGCCACTGCCATGAAGTGCTGGATCAAAAAGGCCGGCAGATTGTAAGTCTGCAAGTGTTTGCGATACTCCATCATGGACGAGGGTGAATAGGTGATAGTGCGACCTAAAACGCTGCTGATTTCTTCAGCAATTTGCGCGTGGCCGAGTTCTTCAGGGCCGTGGAGTGAGTAGGTCTTCCCGATATGATCAGAAGGTTGCGTGAGAAGCGCCGCAATCAGACGCGCCTGATCTTCTGCAGCGATTGGCGCATGTCTTCCCGATCCATATGGCAGGGTGATTTTGTTGTCTTTGACGATCTGATCCAGCACCCATGGGAACGTCAGCGATTCAGAAAAGAACGTCGGGCGTAAGTGGACAGTCGGGACATTCGACCAGTCAAATAAACGCTCTGCGACCCAGTGGTTGCGCGCAGCATGGCTCAACGAGTTTTCGCGAACTGAAATCTGCGACATCTCGACGACAACTTCGAGTCTTGCTCTTTTAGCTGCATCTGCAAAATACGCCGCTACCTGGACGTAGTCCGGACGTACCGGGTAATACAGGTACGCGCCCGAAATTCCTTTCATCGCACGACTGACGTCATCCTTGTCAAGGAGGTCGCCCACAAAGATATCAGCGCCGTCGTCCTCCAGTATTTCACTGCGCTCATCTTGCTGTTGGATGAAAGCACGAACTGCGTGTCCCTCTTTTAGAAGGTGGCGAATGGCGCGGGTTCCTATTTTGCCCGTGGCACCAGTGACGAGATACTTGCGTCCTTGCATGATGAAAACTCCGTAGTGATAGCGCGCCCGTTGCGCGTCACACCGCACAGTCGCCAGAACTGTTCTATATCCGTCTAGGGTTGCGATGTGTCAGTAGTCAAAACACAGTTTAAATACTGTTATCTGAAATAATTGACAATTTACGGGCGATTAGTGTCACGGCAACTTAATCGCTGATTGGAGAAAAGCGGTGCACATACTCTTTCGGACTCACACCAAGACGTCGTATGAATGCTTTCCTCAATACGTCCACGCTTTGGTATCCACTGCGACGTGCGACTTCTTCCATCGATCGAACCCCTAGCTCTATCGATCGACAGGCAGCCTCCAGCCGGACATTTTCGACGTATTTTGCAGGTGTGGTCTGCAGCTCTCGCTGGAACAGACGTATCAACGTTCTGACACTTGTGGACAGCCTGTCCGCCAGGATCTCAACTGTGAGTTCCGAAGTCAGATGCTCATTGATCCAGACACATAGCTCATCCAGAGTCGAGCCAGACACATGCTGCGATTGGAGGGCGACACTGAATTGTGCCTGCCCTCCAGGGCGCCGTAGAAACAAAACGAGGTTTTTTGCCACTTCCATGGCAAAGCCATCGCCCAAGTCTTCACTGACCAACGCAAGCGCGAGATCAATCCCGGCCGAGACGCCAGCTGAGGTGTACACATTGCCGTCTTTGACCCAGATTGGATTCGGATCGACCTGCACAAGGGGATAGCGCTCAGCCAGGCTGCGTGTCATACGCCAATGAGTCGTTGCCCGTCGACCATTCAAAAGCCCCGCCTTGGCCAGGGCAAATGCACCAACGCAGATGGAACACACTCGCCGGATATTTTCGGATCTTGTCCTGATCCAGTCGATGGCGGCTTCGTCCAGCTGATCCTGCGCTTCCCAGCCTGAAACCACGATCAAGGTATCAATCGCTGCACTTTCATCACGCTCTTGCTGGAGTGTCTTGTGCGCCATAAGCGCAATGCCGGTGCAACTTTCCAATCGTAAGTCGGCGCCTACCCCCACCAACTCGAGGATGTAGGGCTTGTCGTCACTGCGGTGCAACTTATTCGCAAAGGCGAATACTTCTGCCGGCCCGGTGACGTCGAGAGAGTCCACGGGGGGCAGTCCCAAAATCACCACGCGCTTCTGCGCCCGGCCTGAAAGCGGAGGTTTTGCTCTCGTCGTTCTGCTCAACGCTCTTTCTCACTGGAATGTGATGAATGTGTTGGCACGAATCATCCGTAAATAGTCAATTGTGCCGAGCGGCGAAGTTTAAACTGAATTTCGAACCAACGTCATTCACAGGAAAACAACCATGAGCACTCCTATCATCATTGGCGGCTTCGGTGCCCCCGACTCTGAACTTGCCCGCAAGGCCTCCACTCTCGTAGAGCGCGTCCACCCACCGGCGCTGTTGCACCATGTACACCGGACATGGTGGTTTGCCGAGTTCATCGGACAGAAGCGAGGCCTGAAATATGACCGCGAGGCGGTCTACCTCGCTGCGCTATTGCATGATTTGGGACTGACAAATGAGTTTGCTGCCGATCAGCGCTTTGAAGTCGACGGGGCCGATGCTGCCAGCCGCTTTCTGCTGGCGAACGGCTATTCGGAGTCGAAAGCCGAGCTTGTCTGGGACGCCATTGCCCTTCATTCCAGTGCAGGTATTGCTGATCGCAAGCAGTCGGAAATTGCACTTGTTTACATGGGCGCGCACGTCGATGTGATGGGTCTCTTCATTGAAGAGATCACACCTTCATTGATTGACGACACTCTTGCGCTGTACCCCCGTGTCGGGATGAAAGCGGCATTCACTGCTGCGGTCGCCGAAGTCGCTCGCAAGAAGCCTCGCACGGCTATTGGCACTGGCCTTGGGGATGTCGGGCGCCGCCACATCCATGGTTTCGATTGCCCGAACGTGTGCGACCTGATCGATAACGCTCCATTCGATAGTTGAGGCGACGTTTTGCTTGCAGTGGCCAGTGACTTGCCGGCGTCATTACTGACAAGTCAATGCACATGGGACACGCTCATGGAGGGAAGCAAAGGATTTTTAAGAAGCGGTAGTGTGTCCGGTGATATCGCGATCCACATTCCCATCACCACCAGGAACACTGCGATCGGAGTCGCCAGCTTCTGGCCATTGGGCAGTACCTTCTCAGCGAACATCAACAGCGTCAGCAGCGCCATCCAGGTGGGGCTCATGACGCCGACAGCGAACATGACCGCCATCAGCGCCCAGCAGCAGCCGACGCAAACCATGCCGTGCCGCGCGCCCATCAGAACGGCGCCGACATTGCCGCCTCGCCAATAGCGAGCGAAAAACGAGAAAGGCGACCGACATCCCGTCAGACACACATTTTTCAGGGATGAGAGCTGAAAGGCGCCGGCAACGATAAGTACAGCTCCTGCCCAGTACGGGCCCATACGGTTCCATGCAAGGAATTCCAGGCCGAATGACCGGATGGCGGAGTCCAGGAGATAGGCAGCCAGGCCGTAGCTCACCCAAGCGACACCATAGCCAGCGATGAAGCAGGTCATGCGCTGCGCTTGTGTGATGGGTTTGCTTCCCCGGGACTTCAGCATGCCCGCGAAGGCCGTAATGTAGTTGAGTTCTGACGGCAGCATCATTGCTGTCAGCATGACAACCCAGCCAGTAAGGTAAGTTGGCAGGTCGTGCAGTGGCGTTCCTGGCCCCTCGTCCATGTTGCCCATGACTATCAGCATCTCGAACCAGGTTGCCAGGCTGAGCGCAACGACAACTATCGTCCATCCCAGCCCTTGTTGACCTCGCCCGAGGACTGAAGCCGCCGCTCGCGAAGCGGATATGACGGTTTTCATCATGGTGCGTCCGGCCCATGCCAGTCGAAAGGAATGTGCTTGCTCGCTTGGCCGGCCGGAATATTTTGATCAAACCCGAATGCTTTCCAGCGTCCGGCAACGCTCTTGCCCCAGGTAACAGGTGCGTCGGTCGGGCCGACCTCGCTGCCGGGAGGGTTGAAGCTCTGCAACAGCTTCGTCGGGTCGGAGGTCGGCCCCTTCAAGGCCTGGCCGCTCGCTTCGACCTTGTCATCGACCGTCACCCGCCAGCGCTCAAGTGTGCTCTCGATATCGACGGAAATTTTCGCAAACTCGACGCCTCTGAGCTCACGCACATGTGTGGGCACAAACTGCGTCATCCAGCCACCGGCCGCTCCGGTGAAAATTGCCGCCAAAGCCGCTCTTTGGGCGTCATCGGCGTCTACGTCGAGGAAAACCCCCGCATCCAGCCAGGCGCCATCCCAGAGATTGCCTGTGAAGTTGGCAAGCAGGACAACCTTCAGGCCTGCCATGGGAGTCGGGCCATAGTGACCTTCATTGATTCTGTACGCCCAAAGCACCTCGCAATGATTGCCTGTAGGAGGCTGAGCGAATGTGCAGGGGCACGGCGAATTGCACGAACAGACATCTAGCCACTCGCCTGAGATTCGCCACTGCGGAGTTTCAATTGCACCTACTTGATTTGCCATCTGCCAGCCCTTTTATTGGTCGGTAAATCTGTTGAGGATCATGGGCTGGAGAGCTGAAGGTGTCCCGTGGCGATTTCGACATAGATAGGGTTAATATCGACAAATGACATTACCTTCCAGCATTGAGATCGGCATCGTCCGATTTCCCGGCGTACAGCTCGCCGCCATCTACGGTTTGATCGATCTCTTCAAGGTTGCCGATCGCTTTGCCGTGCAGCATCACAACAAATCCTCAGTGTTCCTGCGGGTGAGCCAGTGGCAAATTGAAGAAGCGAACGGGACGCCGGTCAGGGTCGATGAGGAAAGCGAGGAGGAGGGGGGAACGCCTACCGTGCTGCTGATGCCCCCTCGACTGGGTGGGCAGATATCGACACAGGAGGCCGAGCCCTTCGTTGAGTGGCTACTCAGCCATCATCGTGCAGGGACAACGTTGTGTTCCGTCTGTGGAGGCGCATTCCTGTTGGCTGAAACGGGTCTTTTATCCGGTCGGTCGGTCACTACGCATTGGGATCATGCCGAGCTGTTTCGGCAACGGTTTCCCGATGTGCATCTCGATACAGACAAATTGGTCATCGACGACGGCGATATCATCAGCGCGGGTGGATTGATGGCGTGGATTGATCTTGGCTTGAAGTTGGTCGACCGTTTTCTCGGGCCTGTGATCATGGCGCAAACTGCGCGCTATTTATTGGTGGATCCTCCTGGGCGAGAACAACGCTACTACAGTGCGTTTTCCCCGAACCTGACCCATGGCGATGCCGCCGTGCTCAAAACTCAACACTGGCTGCAGGCAAGTGGAGCGAAGGATGCAGCGCTTGCTTCGCTCGTAGCGCGTTCAGGGCTGGAAGAAAGAACCTTCCTTCGGCGCTTTCGAAAGGCAACGGGTTTTACGGCTATCGATTATTGTCAGAGACTGCGCGTTGGGCGGGCGCGTGAAATGCTGCAATTCAGCAATTTGAATGTGGAGTCTATTGCGTGGGATGTCGGTTACAGCGACACCGGTGCGTTCCGAAAGATCTTCATCAGGATTACGGGGCTGACACCTGGTGAATATCGACAACGATTCAGCGTGAACCGACAGTGAATTTTGAGTCTTGTGGACGGCGTTGAAGTTTCAAGGCTTTGCCTTGAGCGATCCGCAGAGTTGGCCGTCAGTAAAGTTTGATGGCCTTCGTTTGCTGCTTTTCAATCTGCAGAGGCCCCACAAAAAAGCGAGTGATCAGCCAGGGGCAGGCGATGCGGTCGATCTTCGGTCGTTCACGGGTATCCCACCCATAGATGCTTAAAGCGCTGCCGCTGGACTACGTCCGAACACGCGGCTGTATTCAGCCTTCGCCGTCTGTTCGATGAACTCAACCGACCACTTGGATACCACCACGGTCGCCACGCTATTACCGATGGTGTTACAGGTGGCGATGGCCATCGACATGAAGCGATACACGCCGAACAGCAGGGCCAGGCCTTCGACCGGCAGTACACCGATGGCGGTCACCGTCGCGGCAAACACCACGAAACTCCCGCCAGATACCGCCGCTGCGCCTTTGGACGTCACCAGCATGATGGCGGTAGAGCTTGGGGGTGATGAAAGCACTAATCTAATGCTGAGGATTTTCAATGAGTTGCGGGTTTTTTGACCTGATCTCGGACTCAAAATTATCGATAGCGCTTAGTGCTAGAGTCTTTTGCTCAGATAGATTTTTTCTCGTTACACGCATCACTCGATTTCTTCTTGCTTTTAGATAATCCAATTGGCCCGCTGGATTATCACTCAATGAAAGTGGAAGCATGGTTAAGGTGTCACTGAGTTCCTGCTTTGAGAGCTGTCCTTTCTTTGCGAAAATCAATAAGCGTTCCATATGGTGGTCAGAAAATAACCCCAACGCTATAAGTGAGTCTTCTAAAATTCCGCCATCTAGCACTCTTAAGTGCTCGACTAAATACTGAGCGCTCCAATCATTTCCTTGTTCAACCAAATGCATCAATTGGTTGAGGTTGCTGTTCGACTGCTCGATAACCGACCAGCATTCAGTTTCGCTAGCTTCTGATAATGCAATAAGAGTACGCTTTTCTGGCGTGGTTAAAAACATCATAACTGCCTCTAGGCAATGGGGTGAACTATCACTCCCCGAAGCTGGCATGCCTAAGCTTGTAAGTGTGAGTAGCGTAAACAAAAATTCAAGTGTCGACTTTTTTATGATCATGGCGCACCACCTTTCAATAGATCAATGAAGTATCTTTCCTGGAGAATTACCCCCGTACGCAGGGTGTTCTCATTTGTCGTCAAACTAGTCATTCGATTGGACTAACAGATGCTGTAATTCTTCCAGTTCCATCAGGGCTGATAATGTTGTTGGTTCTATTCATGGTGTTTATTGTGTCACCAAGGCGATCGGTGGAATGCGGAGTTCCGGGGCTAATCGGGTGCATTCGCTGCCAGTGCAACTGATTGTCGCTTGGGGGCGTATATTTGACAACTGCCGCCCTCACCGTAAAGCAATGTGGGGAGTCGGGCTTGACCTTGTTTGATGTGGCCTAAATTATCGATCTTCCCCCCAGCATGGGGAAAGATGTTTTAGCTTTTCGAACGGAGATTTGTTTACATGTCTCGATCTTTCGTCACATGCCATACAAAACATTTCGCTAGATTGGTAGGAATGCCTTTGGCGTTTTCCTGAAGCCATGAACTAATAGCTTGCTCCTCATCAGGCTTCGCTCCGCCACTCCATAGAGTTATAAAGTGATGGTCGATTGGGTTGTCTGAATAAAATAAAAATGCAGGGTCAGTCTCATCTGAGGCTGCATACAAAATCGTCCAGCTAAGGCTTTTAAAAGATTGTAAAATCTCTACGTTGTCGACATTTAATTGATGTCCCACCTCTATGCGTAGTTTCGGTATTTCAGATAAGTTTAAACGTCGGTCAATACCATCACAGGGTGATTTGGCCCATGCAGTCAATGGCGGCAATAGGCACGAAATTGCAATCATGAAGATCTTAATGTTTGGGATGCTCATCGGTTAATTTCCTTTGTAACGATACAAAGTCGGCGCGCCGTACCAGAAGCTTTTGGCGGGAGCAAAAACTGGCCCTCCTGTGTGTGAGGCGCTCCATACATCTCTATTTGAGGAAGCTACTAGAGAATTGGCCACTTGTCATTCGTCCAATATCAATATCTGCTTGTTTGTAGATCGATGAAATGGATCCTGAACAATCTGCCCCAGTCTTCGTAGCACCGCCCCAGACATATGGGACGTTGGAGCTTGACCAGTCTTGGGCTGCTATCTTCACAGCTGCCTGCTGCACTGGGGTAAGTTCTAAACCAAATGGATCAATGAAATTTGTCGGGTTTCCCGATACATAGGCAAATATATTTATCCCTCCCGCAAGACCAATTGGATCTCCCGAGATAAAACGCCCAAAACCTGGTTGGTAATACCGTGCCCGATAGTAATAGAGACCCGTGCCATCATTTTTTCGATCGGTGTACTGCTGCTGTTAACACTGGCGGAGCCGCTGCTACTGGTCTGGCCATAAGGGTGCTGTCGGCAAGTGCTTGGGGTTGAACCCAGCGCATCAACCAAGTGGCTGTAGGTGCTGCCACTGGCCTCGGTGCGGTTGAATACTTCATCCAAGCCGCTCGTGAGGAGATTTGGCTTGTACCGTGGGGGTTACATTACCTTATCTTTCCAGAAGATTCTTCAGTGATGCATGACTGTCAATATATTTGATATCTGCAATTCTCCATCCTTTCGGAGAGTCAATCATTACATACGAAAGCTTGATTTTTTCATGATTTGATGGATAAACAAATTGCACGTCAACGCGCCTTGGATTGATGCTCTTTATGCTCAATTCTGATGCGGAAGCATCTTGTGAGGCAAATATTGGATTAAACTCTAACTTGCAAGTCTCGCCGGGATTTGTTGCAATACAGTCTGCCTCCTTTAAAATGAGGTGCACAAGTTTGTCATCAAAATACTTCTCGAGTTCTTCCTTCGATTGCATTAGAAGAGGGTCTCCAATGCTCTTCTTGGCATCATCTGGAGATGAGAATAGCGCTTCCCAACCATAATTCTTATATAGTTGATATACAATATCTGTCGATTCGACATCTTGTGGGTAGGCAGGTTGTGCAAATAGAAGCGGCACTCCAGCGACATGCAGGAATATCAGGTTTCGCAAATAGGCTAATGTTATAGATTTTATATTATTGATTTGGTGCTCGATATATTTGATATGTCGAGTTTTCATATCCGATACCTGGTGAGAAATGATTTTTGTTGAAATTCGACACCCATTGATCACTATTGAATATTTCAATATATCCAGGCGGATTTCCGCCAGGATGTGGTTGAAATACTACGGTATCACCTGCTTGAGGAGTGTAATTTTCTGAAGGAATAGGCGTAAACCCATTGTTTGTCAACGTCAGCCCATAATTTTTCGCATCACTAGGGTGCCCAGTAATATCTGCATCTCCAGCTTCGATACCTCGCCGAACATACTTCGTACATTGATGCTGAGAACTTGTATGTGCGTGATAATTCATCCATTGGCTATAAGCGAGGATATCGAAAAGACCTAATGGATCAATTCCACTCAACGGATTCCCACGAACATATGCATAGATATTAAGCCCTCCAGCCAAGCCAATCGGATCTCCTGAGATAAACCGTCCAAAGCTAGGAGAGTCATACCGTGCCCGATAATAATAGACTCCCGTGCCATCATTTTCCCGCCCGGTGTACTGCTGGCTGTTAGCACTGGTGGAGCCGCTGCTGCTGGTCTTGCCGTAGGGGTCATAGGTGTATTGCGTGGTGAGCGCTCCGCTGCTGTCGGTGAGAGCCTGAGTTGAACCCAGTGCATCAACCAAGTAGCTGTAGGTGCTGCCGCCTCGGTGCGGCTGAAGATTTTATCGAGACCGCCCGTGAGGAGATTGGCTCGCACCGTCGGGGGGACGGCACCGGTCAGCTCTTGCACCAGGTTGAGGCCATCGAAAACATACCCGGTGGTCTGTCCGGCAATCGTCTTCTGGCTGCGTCTGTTGGCCGCGTCATAAATGAAGCTCCCGGACGTGGTGCCTTTGAGCGTGCTCAGGCGCTGGCGCGAATCCCAAGTGTAGGTATTGCTGCCGTCACTGGTCATATTGCCGTTGGCGTCATACAGCAAGGATGCCGCTGACATAGGCGTAGAACCTATCCCAAATTTTATCGTCGCATCCGTGCAGATTCCATCAGGGCATTTTCAGCACTCTGTCGAATAACCCTGCAAAGTTTTTCCACCGGTGCATTATTAATGCATGTATTGGAATTTAATATGATTCTATTTAGGTCGTCATCTGAGACAGTCGCATCGATATGTCGCATCGCCCAATTTTGAAAGTCAGGGTGTGTTTTTGCAAGTGCAGCAAATGTATCGAACTGATCCCATCCTTGGGCGAAGAGGTTCGCCACTGCTTCAGAATAGCCCTCGCCAAGCTCACCATCATCACAAGAAGCGAAGACTCTCTGATGCTTGAAAAGGGAGGGCCAATCTCCACGCGCATCAACTAAAAAAGACCCTGCTTGGCTATTCATTTCGGGAGGGCAGTTTCCGTATGCCGAAGCCTGAGAGAGTGACAAACATCCCAATCCAAGTCCGAACAACAAGACTAAGAAGATCAGGGAGCGAGCACATACGAATCTGGTGAGCATCATGATTATCACCCTATCGACCACACTACTGTTGCGTACCAAACTGAGGAGTATTGACGTTATTGATGATAGCAGTCATGGATGTTGCTGGGGCAGGTGTTATGAGATTATGCACGAATTCCATATGCAGTAATACTTCCAGTTATAATATTAGCAGACTTTCCAAGTCTTGCACCTAATACACTCTCGTACCAGCTCCCATGTCGATCTAAACTAGCAGTTCCCGACCAGCCAAAAACCGTACCCGTTATTGGATTTGGAATTGCGAAATTTATGAACGACACCATATGAGTGGTGCAGAGGAGAAATCACAGTTATTTTATAGGCTGCAAAAAATTTGGTCGGATGCTTTAGCAAACGCCTTTAATGTTTCTACCAAACTGGCGAACCCTTCGGTTTTTGCATTTATTCGCAGTATTCTGCCATTGTGAAGCTCAATATTGATACCGGGCTTATTTCGGTCAAATAGGTTGATTTGTCGGATTTTCCACGTCATCGGATAATAAGACATTGACTTAATGTCAGGCGCCTTGATCTCTATGTGTCTACCGAAATACAACCTCCCTAAAATACGATCATCATCCAGCGAAATTTCTTGCAGTACTGTTCGGACCTGGGAAATGTAGAATATACCCCAAGCAGCAGGCAGGCCTAATAAAATCTCACCTCCTATAAAGTCCTGTAGGTAATAGTATGGAGAAGCAAGAAAAATAAAAACTCCCAAAAGAACAATAGGGCTTATTCCAGGAAGCCAAATCCATATGCCGGTCCTGCCAAAAGTCTTATCATGCCAAGTATTCATGGTGGAATTATTTTCCAAGCTGATTACCGATGCCGGCTCCTGCAGCGCCGCCCATAAAGCCTAGTTCTCCACTGAGGATGGCAGCGGCGATTCCTTCGCCCGGCGCCAAGCCGGCAATCGCGCTGCCGATACCCGCGCCTGGTCGTAGGTCTCTGTGCGCACTCGATCAGTGTGCGCACTGGCGAACGCCTCAAGCGACAGCCATGCCTCGCAACCATAGGGTTCGCGATCGACGATAAGTGAGTCGAAAATCTTCACGTGGGTGGACGTGTCGTTCATGCCAATCACTAGCACTGCGTGCATATAACCCGGGTCGCTACCGTAGACCGGCGCGTAATCCACCAGATAGGCAGAGTTGACCCACACGACTACGCCGGCGTGCTCGATCAGTAGCGTCTTGAGTTGCGTGACCCAATCTGTACCGATCGGCAATCGCGCCACATGCGCGCCTAATGCCTTGCAAGCACGAAGCCCGACGTTCTCAACCGCGAAGGTGTATTCGGGCATGCCCCATTCATCGAGGCCTGCGCGGTACAGAGGTAGCCGTCGCCGGCCTCAAGCAGTTGTGCTTCATTGATGAGGACACCGCCTCGTCTGGATAGTTGTGCCAGACTTCCTGTAAAGCTGTTGATCGCTAAAGGTGCGAAACGAATGACTTCATTCAGGTTCATAGGGCGCTCTCGCTCGCCGGATGAGGATCGGCGTGAAGACGGTTTTCGGCCCCTCGAATGGCTTTGGCGATTCGCCAGAAATAAATTGCGCCAATCGAAAATTCGAACACCGAACCGATGACCCAGCATGTCATCAGCGACGACGGGACATCGCGATTGCTCATTGCGACGTAATAGATCAACGGAATGCTAATAAACCACATCAGAATCAGGCGCACGACCAGCGAAAATCTGGCCATGCCAATACTCTCCAAGACGGCTGCACCCGTCATAGAGAAGACAAAGGCGGCGGAGAATGTCCACAGTACGCGTTGTGTATCGATGGCCAGGGCGACGATCTCCGGGTTGTGCCCCAGGTCGCCGAAAGCCTTGAGCAAGACCTGTGGCAAAGTGATTTGAACGGTGGAAACCAGCAGTACGTAGAACAACTCGATGGTCACGGTCACCCGTAGGATCGTTGCCAACTCAGTGTATTGCTCCTTGCCCACTGCAGTGGCGCACAGAATGCTGTAACCAATACCCAAACCGATGATCGGGATGATGCCCAGGTAATTGATCGTCAGATTGACGTTGTTTGCCGCTAGCGCGCTAGAGCCCAGTACCGCGACTATCCAGATGAATGCAGTGTTGCCGAGCTGATCCACCCCGGCGGATAAGCCACTGGGAACACCTCTACGCAGCCGGAAAAACAGCCGAGGCAGTAGGCGCTCGCTACGGGCAATGAAGATGTTCATCAACTCAAGCCAGATTTCTCGAGGCAGCATTACTGCGTAGCACGTCAGCATGGACAGAGTGCCGATCAACGTACCGATAGCGGCTCCGGCCATTCCCATTTCGGGCAGCCCGAACTTTCCGAAGACCAGGCCGACGGTGAAGATTGAGTCGACTACTTGACCAACGATGCCGACCATGAGCGTTTCGCGGGTTCGACCCACACCGTTGAAGAACGAGGACAGCGCTGTGTCGATCGTCATTACGCCACCGAAGATCGCCGCCCAGAGCATGTACTGCGATTCGAGGCTGACAATCTGCGGTGGGCGGGAGCTGAGCTGTGGGATCATCGCGATCAACGGAGCGGCGACAAACAGCAGGGCACCGCAGGCAATACCAAGGAGCAGCCCCAGTGCGGCTTCATTCCAAGCCTCGCTGAGCCCCGATCGACCATTCGCTTGTGCAATAAAGGAACGTGACACGCCTACGGTGCTACAGAAGAAAGCGATGATCGCCATGCTCGTGAATACTGCTGGACCGGAGGCGGCCAGCGTATCTTGTGAGTAGTGTGCCAGGCATAGCCTGTCGACAAGCATCATCAATAAATTGCCGACCATCGTCCCCATCAACGGAAACGAGACGATGGCGATTCTTTTCGCCACCCCTGCGTCAAACCAGTGCCGCATATTCACATTCCTTTGTCTCGCGGCTGCCGCGATGGTCGCCCAACACATCGCGTAAAAGAGCCAGCAGTGTGTCGGGATTTCCAATCTGCGCCAGCAGCGACAACAGCAGACGCTCCATGCCGAAGGCGACGCAGGCTGAATGCATGAGCGGCTCTGGGGATTGCGGGCCGATCTTGAATGCGTTGGTAAACAGATCCCGGTGCAAGTTGCGCGAACTATCCTGTCATATGGATGGACCCAGTGGACACCATTTTTAGCCTCACAAGCGGATCGCCATGCGCCAACGAACCTCTTATCCAAAGCCCTTCAAAACCCAAGTCGTCCAGGAATGCCTGCAACGTCCTGGCCGGCATCATCGTCAAAGGCGAATGGCATCCCGATCGTGTTTAGTAAGGCTCATCACAGGGTTCACCTTAATAATGAAGGAAAGATAAGAATACTACTTACAAAATTATCGAAAAAGCCTCTATGGGAATTAATAATTAATTCATAAAAAGATGCACTTCCCCTAACCTTTAAGCATCAATTGCGGAGGTGCATTTATGTTGATTTTCATTAAGTCGATGATCATTGGGCTTTGTATTGCAGCCCCTGTGGGACCCATTGGGTTGTTGTGCATACAGAGGAGCCTTGCGCTTGGATGGAGAGCAGGTTTCGCGACAGGGTTAGGGGCGGCCACAGCCGATTCGATCTATGGATTTGTCGGTGCGCTGGGAATCACAGTCATCATAGCGACACTCATTAGCTTTAAGCCATGGTTGTGTATTTTGGGGGGGGTGTTCCTCGCGTACATTGGCTATCAAACAATAAGATCGAAAGCGAGCTCAACAGCCCTGGCGGGTGAACGAGCCAACCTGTTAAAAGCCTACTTGAGTACACTGTTTTTGACACTGTCGAACCCAATGACCATCCTGTCGTTTATTGCGATATTTGCTGCCATGAGCGACAGCATGGCTAATGATCAAAGCGGTCAGCACTCAGTGCTGCCTATGGTGACAGGTATATTTCTAGGCTCGGCTGTCTGGTGGCTGGGATTGAGCGGATTCTCCTCCATATTCAAGACCAGAATTTCCCAATCAAAGCTCAGGTTGATCAACTATTTCTCCGGGTCAACCATCACCATTCTGGGTGCCTACCAAGTAGCCACTGGCGTTATGCTCGCCACAGCAGCTTAATAGGGAAATGAGGCAAGGCTTATTTCTCATTGACTGATGAGTAAGCCTTGGCATCAATCCCCTACGGTCTGACGGGAGGATACTTTACTGCATTCTGGATTCAACGTACGCCCTGAGGCTGCCTATCGCTTGTTTGATTTCTGATTCTGTCGCATTGCTAAACGACAACCTGACCTGAGTGACAGCCTGATTCGTCAGCGAAAACAAGGAAGTGGGAAATACAATAACCTTGAAGTTCCTGGCGCACTCGTACATTTCAAAACATCCAAATGTGAAAGGCAGCTGTACATTGATGAAAAAGCCTCCCTCTGGATGGTTCCAGGTGACACTTCTTCGAGAGTCAGCCTTGACCGGGAATTCACGTTCAAGGCATTCAATCATATAGTTTCTTTTTTGCCTGTAAGACAACACTCTTGGTTGATTAAGCTGTTTTAAAGAGTAATTGTTCTCTATCAGCAAACCTCCGACAATTGCCTGGCACAGGGCAGGTGTATTGACGGTGATCAAGCTTTTGGCTTTACATAACCTGGCGCTGAAGGAAATCACCCCAGCGTTCTCCGGGGCGACTACATAGCCCATACGCAATCCCGGAAAAATTGACTTTGCAAAAGAGCCAAGAAGGAATACTCGACTACTGTCGATTGACTTCATCAAGGGGATTTTATCTCCCTCGTACCTGAAGTAGCTGTAGGCATTATCCTCCAGGATAAAAAAATTCATTTCATTGGCCAAGGAGAGCATGGCCTTTCTGTCTTCATAGGACAGGCTGTTAGCAGTAGGGTTACTAAAATCTGAAATCGCGTACAGCGCTTTTACCTTTTCCCCCCTGGACTCAAGATCTTCAGCTACCTTGCGCAGGGCAGATGGATCGAGGAAGGTGTCCTCGGGAACGGGTACAATTTTTATTCTTAATAATTTCGCAATACCCGTTATTCCGGAAAACACAGGGTCAGGCACTAATAAAACACCACCTCCTTCAAAAATTGATAGCAGTGTCAAGGTCGCAGCTTCCTGAAACCCCATGCACACGACAATACTTTCAGGGTTGAAAATCTTTATGCCTTCATCCACCTGCAAGTGTTCGGCTATTATACCGTTGATAATCCCGGTGGTTTTTCCATATTGGCAAAGTAGTGTCGCAAGTGAGTGTTCCGTATCGACGGCGTATCGTGTATAGCTGGCCAGCCCTTTATCGATGAGGGACAGGTCGCATTGCTCGTCGTCAGGTCGACCGGACGCCAGAGAGATTGCCTCTGGATTTTCACTGGAAATGGAATTTAGAAGATGGATAACGTTCAGAGTAGGGTCTTCGAATATCGTTTTTTCGAGTACGCTGGGCAATCTCGCTTCTCCATAAAAAGCAACGAGCCATTGAAGGCTCGTTGCTCATGATTAACATCTGTTACGCAGGTTTAAGTGCGCTTTTTTGATCGGCCATATTTTCCATGGCTACAAATGCCTGAAGCAGATCCTCTTTAAGATCCTCAAGGGCCTCTAAACCAAAACACAATCGAACCAAACCCTTTTCAATTCCCATATCCGCTTTTTCCTGCTCAGTCATCGAGGCATGGCTTCCACTAAAGGGTTGCGCAACCATTGACGTGACACAGGCCATTCCCGTACCCGTTCCAAACCATTTGAGGGAGCTGGTGAAGGTTTTGTAAAAGGGGACCAGATCGGGCCGAATATCAACAAACACAATGCCACCGTAGCCGGTCAATTGTTTACCATCGACTCGTGGATAATATACATGCTCAATAAAGGGCAGTTCCCGTAGATAGTTGAGCATGCTGGAGGTTGTGTTGCTGTGTTTCTCCATGCGCAGGTTAAATGTCTGCATGCTTCTGCGAAGCAGCCATGCGCTATTAGGCGCTAATATTGAGCCTGAGTAAAAGCGGCCTTCGAGGAGGCGCGTATAAATCATTTCATTGTTGACGAGTACCAGGCCGCCCATGACATCGCTATGCCCGGAGAAATACTTCGTTGCGCTGTACAGAGAAATATCCGCGCCGAAGTTCAGAGGCTTTTGAAATATCGGAGTGGCCCACGTGTTGTCAACGACCACCAGAGCGTGTGGGTTGTTTTGCTTAACCGCCTTGCTGACCGCATGAATATCAATATCTTTCAGGAAGGGGTTGGTCGGCGTTTCGAAAATGACCATGTCCACGTCCGACGGCAACTCTTTCAATCCACTTTCCGTAGTGAGATCCAGAATCGTCAGTTTCGCACCGATACGTGCCGCATATCGCTGAAACAGCTTATAAGAACAGCCATAGATATATTTGTTGATCACCAGCGACCCACCGGGTTTCAGCAGCTCCAGCACCATGTAGATGGCACTCATTCCGGTGCTGTAGGCCAAGGCGTATTCGCTTCCTTCCAGTGCAGCGACAACCTGTTCCAGCTCAGTCACATTGGGATTGGCTTTTCTCGAGTAGAAGAAGGCCGAGTCAGCGCTAAAAGCGCTGCACTGATAAATAGGCGTCACGGATGGATGGGCTTCTCGGTCATCGACCCTGATATGGAGAATTTCAGTAGACACATTCATGATTTGCTCACCAGTTTGATAACCTGCTCATACATGTTCTGCTTGCCCTCATACCCAATGGTCGGCGTGATGTCGTTTTGCGAAATACCAATCTCTTCAATCGACTCGGTTGGGAAGTGAGCCCTGTCGAATACTTCATGAAGATTTGAGTTCACCCCCTTGGGAAGCCAGACTTCAGGGCCTGATTCATCAATTCGTGCCTTGGCAATAATGAATCGATAGCTTTCATACGGCCGCAATGTCAGTGATTTCCAATCACTGTTGAGCCCGTCGGTATAGTTGCGCCGCAGGTAGACGGTCTGTTCAAAGTCTTCAGTATTCAGCACTTGGGCGTGCAGCGATACGATATCCCCATGCCACTCGAACTTTCGCTTCTCGTAAGAGGTCAATGCAGCCTCTCGCAGTTCAACAGGTGTGTTCGCTTTGTGTTCGCCCAGTAACTTGAAGTGTGCGTCGTGCCCACAACGGGCACAGCAACCGTTGCTATCCAATCCGATTAGTTCAGCATTCAAACCGTAGCGGGTAACGAGTAGAGCGTTACAATTATTGCAGTTGGTATTGGTGCCCTCGACATCATTTACGTTACCCAGATAAACATGCTCAACCCCCATGCTCCGGGCAATGTCCCGAGCCTTCAGGAGTCTATCCACGGGCGTCCTGATGCTATTACTCATTTTATAATCAGGGTGAAACCTTACAAAGTGGAGTGGTACATTCGGGCCCAGTTCATCCAGCACCCACTGGCTAATTTTCCTGGCGGTATCCTCATCGTCACTGATATCGGTAACCATCAAGGTGCTGACTTCAACATATTTACCAGCATCGTATACTTTCTTGATGCCAGCCAGAACGGGCTCTACCCAGCCTGTTGTGACTTTTCGATAGTACTCGGGGGAGATGGATTTTAGCGAAATCGAGAATATGTCGATGACTGGCAATAGTTCGTCAATGGCTTCTTCACTGATAAAAAAAGCTGATTTATATAAATTGATTAAGCCCGCTTCTTTTGCCAGCTTTGCCGTGTCGAGGATGAATTCATGCCAGACAACAGGGTCGTTATACGTCCAGGAGATAACGCGTATACCATGCTTCAAGGCAGTTTCTACAACCTGTTCAGGCGTATAGTAGTAAACATCTTTGTCTGTCACATACTTGGCCTGAGAGGTCTTCCAATTGTGGCAGTAACCGCAGTTAAGCATGCAGCCGATATTGCCTAGGGAAAGGATTCGCTCTCCGGGAGCAAAGTGGAATACCGCCTCGGTTTCGATGGTCTCTTCGGTGCTGTGAACGCCTTTGCCATAATTCAATGTAACTAACCGGCCGCCTCTGTTTCCGCGCACCTTGCAAAAACCTACTTTACCCTCCTGAATGACACAGTTTCGGGGAGAAAGATGACACTTTACAACGCCGTTCGGGAGTATTTCTTCCAGCTTTGCAGGCGTGCTTTCCAAGGTCCAGTTCTTATTTTTTGTAGTGTCCATCTCTCACTCCTCATTTCACGGAAGTTGCTGTCAATATCATCGGTTTAAATAGTCGAGGCGAAACAATCCCGCCGCCACAGTGGCAGCAATCCCCTAGTAGTTATTGATAGGCGGAAGAAACGCTGGTCAATCCATAATTCTTAAGTGAAAAACGCCTGGCGTTTATATTCATGAATGGCTGTATAAGAGGGCCTATGACCAACAAGAATGCAATGGTTCCCACACCGAAGGGCCCGCCTAGAAGCCATCCGGTTGAAAAGATGCCAATTTCAATTATCATTTTGGCTTTGGTGAATGACCACGCCCATTTGGACACCATGGTAAGCACCACAAGGTCCATGATTCTGATACCAATACCGCTCATGATAATCAGTGCAGACGAATAAGCACACAGCACCAGACCCATCGCCAACATCGTGTACTCATTCACTCTGACAATCAAATACTCTCCAAGCCCCAGCACGGACCAGAGGTCAATCAACAGGCCTGTAAGTGTCGTTGTAATAAATGGGCTTATCGGAGCATATTTCTTGTTCCAGAGCATCCACCACAGCAGAAAGAATAGAGAAACGATACCCGAACAAACGCCCATTCCGAGCATGAGTATTTTATTTATCGAGATGATCAGGACATCTAAGGGGTCAGTCCCCAGTTGACTGACTATGAAAAGCTTGGCCCCCACCGAGAAAAGGGCGACGCCAGCCAGATACATAAAAATCTGATCCATCTTGAAATCACGAAAACTTAGGACTTGCGTTCCAATATAATTCGCGAATGATGGATAGGATTTTTTTTCACACTTTATTTTTTCATCTTCCATACGAACACCATCCCTGGAGGAGAATATTTTATTATGCAGTGCGTAATGCTAAGGATTCAGAGCTATTGATTGCCCGGGTTCTTGTTAGGCTTTACCGGGCTGCAAATAGACTAGCACTCTGCTTTATTTTGGTGCATTATTTTTTAATGAAAACCGGGTGCTTTTCATTAAAATTTATACTTTATTGCTGTGGGAGCTTACATGGATCGTATAGACATCAAAATCTTGGGGAAGGTGCAGGACTTTGGTCGCATTTCCATCACGGAGCTGTCCAAGCACGCAGGTCTTTCTATTCCCGCCACCACTGATCGGTTGCGAAAGCTCGAAGACTCTGGGGTCATCAAGGGATATAGCGCTCAGTTAGATCCAACCAAACTAGGGTTCGGCATATCTGCTGTCGTCGGCATGACCACCCTCAAGCCTGCGAAATCCAAATTGATAGCGACGCTCAACGACATACCCGAAGTCGTTGAGTGCCTGCACGTCACGGGTAACGACTCCTACCTGATCAGGATCTATGCCAGGTCAATGGTCGATATCGAAAATATCATTGCGAAGATCAACGCGTACGGTGAGACACGTACAAGCATTGTCTTGTCTGTCCCCATCGAGAGAAGAAAGCTTGTCCCTTGAGCCTGTACATAGAACAGTCGGCTGTCAGCTATTTCAAGGGTGATCATTTTGTTTGCCCGGAACGGCGCCAGCAGCGATTAATCTGCCCCTGAATAGGTAATCAACGTCCACGGCTCTTTGCGGAACGGTGAACAATGTCATGCCGGTCGCAGACACTTGGGGTACTGTGGCCGATGTGCCTGCACCCACTAACGTACTTGGCCGTTATGGATCACCCGAAGAGGACATTGCGCCGGTGGTGCTGTTTCTCGCCAGCAAGGATGGGCAATTTTTGACGGGGTACAGCCTGACGCCGGACGGTGGCCAAATCATCGACAGCGCACGCTGATTTTACCGTCCGGCTCCGAACGTTTGCTCCACCGAAACCACAAGAAACGCCTTGGCGCGTCTTGTGGTTTTTTCAAGCGATGTTCACCGATGCAACAGGCTCCCGCGAGGCTGCGCGTGCAGCCAGGAAGGCAAGAACAGCCGCCACGCCCAGCGACGCGGCGCTTAACTCGAAGGTCGTTCGATAGCCGCTTGAGTCAAAGACCAACCCGCCAACCGTCGCCCCCGATGCAATGGCCAGTTGGATGATCGCCACCATTAAGCCGCCTCCGGCTTCAGCATCCTCTGGCAATGTTCTGGCCAGCCATGTCCACCATCCCACCGGTGCCGCGGTCGCAACCAACCCCCAGAGACCCAACAAGACGGTGGTGGTAGTCACAGAGCTGCCGAACGAAACGAGTGCCAGCGCGATCGCCGCCATCAATATCGGGATGACGATGAGGGTGCGATGCAGGCCATTTTTCAAGAATGCTTCAATCAGGAAGGTTCCCGCGAGGCCTGCCAGACCGAGGACGAGCAACATCAGTGACAGGATGGAAATACTGACGTGCGTGACCGTTTCAAGGAACGGGCGCAGGTAGGTAAATAGCATGAACTGGCCCATGAAAAAGACACTGACCGCCGCCATGCCTAACGCGACTGGTGTGCTTTTCATCAACCTGAAAACATTTCCAGTGCCTGAACCGCTTTGCGACTTCATCGCAGGAAGGCTCACCCAAAGCCAGAGGCTGGCGATTACCGCGACCGGGATGACGCACAAAAATGCACCGCGCCATCCGATGAAGGCTCCGAGAAAACTGCCCAGAGGTGCTGCAATCACTGTCGCAAGAGCGTTGCCGCCATTGACGACTGCCATGGCGCGAGCGATCTGGTCGTCAGGCACCAGGCGTATGGCAGTTGCCGCCGATAATGACCAGAAGCCACCAATTGCCACGCCGATCAGCGCGCGGCCGGCCATGAACACCCAGTAGTTCGGCGCGAACGCGACCACGGTTCCCGAAACGATCATCAGCAGCGTCAGGGACAACAGCAGTGACTTGCGGTCGACCCGCGCCGCCACCGAAGCGGTCAGGAGGCTGGCAAACAGCGCAAACAACCCGGAGACGGAAAGGCCCTGGCCCGCTTGCCCCTCGGTGATATGCAAATCGGCAGCAATCGGTGTCAGCAGGCTGACGGGCATGAACTCCGATGCCACCAGGACGAAGGCGGCGAGCGACATGGCGAATACGGCACCCCATGATTGTTCAGGTTTTCGCGGGGCTGAGAGCGTGTGTTGGATCATTGATTGAATCCTGTAATGCGCGAAGCGTCGCGGCCCCGGGAACGAGGCCGCGCGTGAGAACGGATGCCCGGCCAGGGCTCTGTTCAGGCTACTTCAGGTTGCTTTTGAAGAACGTGGTCAACTTGGCGAATGGTATGAGGTTGACCCGGTCGTAAAGATCCACATGGCCGGCATCTGGAATGATGAGCAGTTCTTTAGGTTCTGCCGCGCGTTTGTAGGCATCCTCACTGAACTCGAGTGAGTGTGCCCGGGCGCCAGCAATGAACAGCAGTGGGCGAGGGGAGATCGTCTCGATGTCGTTGAACGGATAGAAGTTCATGAATTTCACGTTGCTGGTCAGCGTCGGCATGGTGGTTGTCTGCGCCGATGCGCCGGCAGGGGTGACCTCACCACGCGGTGTGCGATAGAAATCGTAGAACTCGTCACCCACGGCGTTGCCGGTTAGCTTCAGTGGTGAGCCGCTGGTATAGCGGACTTCGCCACCCCAGAATTCGGCGTTGCGCTGCTGCGCCGCTTCGCGAATGATTTGCTGGCGTTGTTCGATCGTTACACTGTGCTTGAGGCCATTACGATTGGCGGCGCCCATGTCGTACATGCTGACGGTGGCGATGGCCTTCAGACGCGGATCGATCTTGGCCGCACTGATGGCGAAGCTGCCACTGCCGCAAATACCGATGACGCCGATACGTTCACGGTCGACCAATGGGCGAGAGCCGAGAAAGTCCACGGCGGCACTGAAGTCTTCGGCGTAGATATCAGGCGAAACGGCCTGGCGAGGCGTGCCCTCACTTTCACCCCAGAAGGACAAGTCCAGCGACAGTGTGACAAATCCCTGCTCGGCCATTTTTGTGGCGTAGAGGTTTGCACTCTGCTCCTTCACTGCCCCCATTGGATGACCGACAATGATCGCGGCACTCTTCGATTGAGGATTGAGGTTCTTCAGGATGAACAGATTGCCCACCACCTTCATGCCGTATTGATTCTTGAAGGTGACCTTTTCTACCGTCACTTTTTCGCTTTTGTAGAAGTTGTCCGCGCCGTTCGACAGATCGGCTCCCGTTGAAGAAAAAGAGGTAGCAAGCAGCCCTAGGGCAAGCAAAATGCCTTTCACTGGATAGTCCTTTTGATGAGTGGTTATTCGCTGGCGCCTTTCGCTTAGCCAGCCAATGTGGCGTTGTCGATCACGAAGCGATACTTGACGTCGCCCTTGAGCATCCGCTCATAGGATTCGTTGATCTGATCGACCCGGACCAACTCGATGTCGGCGACGATGCCGTGCTCGGCGCAGAAATCCAGCATCTCCTGTGTCTCGGGGATACCGCCGATCATCGAGCCGGCAATCGTTCGTCGTTTCATGATCAGGTTGAACACGTTGGGCGATGGATGCGGCGAGGCGGGCGCACCGACCAGGGTCAGCGCACCATCGCGCTTGAGTAGAACCAGGAAGGCATCGAGATCGTGGGGGGCTGCGACGGTGTTGAGGATGAAGTCGAAGCTCTTGGCATGCGCGGCCATCTCCTCAGCGTTGCGCGATACCACCACTTCGTCAGCGCCCAACTCCTTCGCCGCTTCGCGCTTGGATTCGGATGTAGTGAACGCCACAACGTGGGCGCCCATCGCGTGGGCCAGCTTGATGCCCATGTGGCCCAGGCCACCAATGCCGACCACGCCGATTTTCTTGCCCGGACCGGCGTTCCAGTGACGGAGTGGGGAGTAGGTGGTGATGCCCGCACACAGCAGTGGTGCGACGGCGGCCAGTTGTTTTTCGGGATGGCGGATACGCAGAACATAACGTTCATGCACCACGATGTTTTGTGAGTAGCCGCCGAGCGTCCAGCCAGGTGCGTCCGGGGTCGGGAAGTTGTAGGTGCCGACCATGCCGTCGCAATAGTTTTCCAGCCCCGTGGCACAGTCTTCACAGTGTTTGCAGCTGTCGACGATGCAACCGACACCGACCAGATCGCCGACTTTGAAATCCACAACATGCGCGCCGACCGCCGATACACGACCCACAATTTCGTGCCCCGGTACGCAGGGAAATTGCGTGCCTGCCCACTCGGCGCGCACCTGGTGCAAGTCCGAATGGCAGATGCCGCAAAAGGCGATATCGATCTGAACGTCATGGGCGGCGGGTGTACGGCGAATGATTTGCAACGGTTCAAGGGGCTTGTCACCCGCATGAGCACCATAGGCTTGTACAAGCATGGGAGAGTCCTCAATGGCTTTGTCGGATGAACATTTTCCGGCTCTGCCCAGACTCCCTGTAGTGCATTGCGCTGGATTACTTGCCTGATTCTATGAGTCTCTGTTTTTTTGCAGGACGGTCGCGAGCGGGCGAGTTAGAGTTCAGCGAAGAGGTACAAGGCGAACATGACGATCAAACACGACACTGCTGCTCAACACCTGTCGCCACAAGAAACGCTTGCGCGGATCATTGGCGAGCAGATCCCGAAACCAGGTGACTACGGAACGCCCATTGCGGGCCTGGGCTTTTTCAGGCGCGAACATCCGTCGCCGCCCGTCGTCTGCATGGTCGAGCCAAGCATCATCCTCGTCGCCCAGGGGGAGAAACAGCTGTGGGTCGGTGGCGAGGGTTACCCGTATGACACGTCGCGATTTCTGATCACCTCATTGGACTTGCCCGCCAATTCTGAGGTGCTGGTGGCAAGCCCGGAGCAGCCATGCCTGGGGCTGACTTTGAAGCTCGATCTGCGCATGCTGGCTGAGCTGATAGTGCAGGGTGACTTGCCGCCAACCCGTGATCGATCAGTGGTGAAAGGTGTCGGGATTGGTTCAGTAACGCCTGCCATGTTGGCGTCGTTCGAGCGCTTGCTGGCGCTACTCGATGAGCCTGAAGCCATCCCTGTGCTTGCGCCCCTGATTCAGCGCGAAATTCACTATCGTCTCTTGAAGAGTGATCAGGCTGCCAGGTTGCGGCAGATTACCTCGGTCGATGGCCAGGGTTATCGCATCGCAAAAGCCATCGACTGGCTGAAGTTGAATTACGCCTCGGCGCTTCGCGTCGAAGAACTTGCGGCGCGAGTGCAGATGAGCACACCCACCTTTCATCACCACTTCCGCCAGCTCACCTCGATGAGCCCGTTGCAGTACCAGAAGTGGTTGCGATTGAACGAGGCGAGGCGATTGATGCTCAACGAGCATCAGGAAGTATCAAGCGCAGCCTACCAGGTCGGCTATGAAAGCCCATCGCAGTTCAGCCGCGAATACAGCCGTCTGTTTGGCGTACCCCCCAAGCGGGATATTGCGATGTTGCGAGGGCAGGGGGTAGCAACATAAATACACCCTGTCAGGCAGGCGCCATCAGGACGGTTCTCAGCTGGCAGCTAAGGCTATACAAGGCCGACAAACGATAGAATAACCCAGGACAATCACAACTGCCCCGACGATGTAGATAATATTGTTCATGAAAACCACCTCTCTATCCCAACAGGATTGCGACACCACGGTGCCTAATACAGATGACACCTTCGTTCGCAGTTACGTTCCCCGAACCAGTCTCGGCGGCCGCACCCAGCTCACTCCTGCGGTAGCCAATCCAGCGGCAGAAGGTGAGGTTGACCTGTGCGATCTCATCAACCGGTTGAATCCACAGCCGATAGTCAACGGTGTCAGGAGCGGCCGCACTCACCACTGAAGGACTATCAGATAATGTTCTCCAATAAATCAGTCGTGTGTCGCGCTGCAACAACTCCTCGAGGCAGCCACTGTCGACCGGCTCAAGTGATGAAGTTTGTGGGCGCTCGGAAAAGTCGTTCAAAATGGCCGATTCGTGACTAGATATCTTATCGGTCACAAGTTGTCAGTCGGCGATTGGGTGAGTAAGCTGTTCCCATGAATCAGCCATCAATATCTTCAGCTTCGCCCAGCCCCCGTGGCCCAGCCGATCACGACATTCGAGACCAGATTGTTGCGGCGGCCAACGAACACTTCAGTCAGTACGGCTACGGCAAAACCACGGTTTCCGACCTGGCTAGGGCCATTGGGTTTTCCAAGGCCTACATCTACAAATTTTTTGATTCCAAGCAGGCGATCGGTGAAGCCATCTGTGCAAATTGTCTGGCAGAAATCGTCGCGGCTGTGGAGCAGGCGATCAATGTAGAAGACCTGTCGCCGACGGAACGCTTTCGACGATTGGTCAAAACTGTGGTCGCCACAGGCGTGAATCTGTTCTTTAACGACCGAAAACTCTATGACATTGCGGCATTTGCGGCGTCGGAAAGCTGGCCCAGTACGCAGGCTTATGACGCACAGATCAAACGCTTCGTGTTGCAAATCGTGCGGGAGGGGCGAGAGATCGGCGAATTTGAACGCAAGACTCCCCTGGACGAAACAGTAGAAGCGATACATCTGGCTTTGCGGCCTTTCGTCAATCCTTTACTCCTGCAGTACAACCTCGATTATGTCGAGGAGGCGCCCACGCTCACCGCCAACCTCATTTTGCGTAGCCTCATGCCTTGACCTTCGGCTAACGGTTTTACGTCATGCCTGTGTAAGCGACACATCACCAAAACGGCTTTTCACTTTGCCCTTCTTCCAGTCGTCGAAGGGCATTTCATTTATTCGCGTTGTGACCGTTGACTGAATTGGTCACATGAATAAATATGGTGGGCCGTTACTTCTACTGCTTCATCTCAGTGATCCCATAGAGTTCAAACAATGAAAAAAATGTTGCTCAAGAGCCCATTTGGCCTCGCTGTCGTGCTCGCATATTCAAATGTGTTTGCAAGCGGTTTCGCTCTCAATGAACAAAGCGTCAGTGGGATGGGGTCCGGGTTTGCCGGGCGCTCCTCATCCGCTGAAGATGCGAGCACGGTCTTCGGTAATCCGGCGGGTATGTCTCGATTGAAAAGAGAGCAGGTCAGCGTGGGCGCGGCGACTCTATTCGCGAAGACCGACATAAGCCAAACCCGCAGTACATTCGGAGGCCAGGAAGACGGCGACATGGTGCCAACCACCACAGTGCCTATGGGTTACTACGTCAAACCCATCGATGAGCATTGGGCGTTCGGTGTAGGTTTTTATGTACCTTTCGGTCTGATGACTGACTATGGCAGCGGTTTTGCCGGGCGTTACTACGCCAACAAAAGTGAGGTCACGACCCTTACGTTCCAGCCCACCATCAGCTATGCCTTTAACGACAAAGTTTCGATCGGGTTCGGTCCGACCATCAACCGCATCACCGGTGAGCTGTCCGGGATGGTGCCCAATCCACTTAGCCCAGGTCGCAATGACGGAAAACTCAAAAGCACGGGCGATGACACGGCCCTCGGTTTCAACGCCGGTATCCTGGTGCAGGCTACAGACCAAACTCGCTTGGGCATGACTTACCATTCCAAGGTCAGTTACCACTTGGACGCCAAGACCAAGGTCACCGACGGCATCTTTAGTGTGTTGGGGGTCAGCGGCCGGAGTTATGACGCATCGCTGGATGTGGATACCCCAGAGTCAGTGGATTTCTCGGTGACTCATCAGCTCAATAATGACTGGACTCTATATTTGGGGAGTACCTGGACACGCTGGAGTCGCTTTAAAGAATTAACCATCGAGAACACGGGTTTACCCCCTTTGTTGAGCGGCTCGCTGGGCACGATTACCGAAGAACAGAACTGGCATGATACGTGGGCTCACGCTATCGGCACGGCGTACAAATTGAACAGCCAATGGGTACTTCGCGCAGGCTTCTCGGTCGACCAGTCTCCCACCAACAACACCAACCGTGGACCACGTATTCCTACGGGTGACCGGAAGGTTATCAGCTTCGGTGCTGGCTGGACTCCGGCGGACAATGTCACGATCGACGTTGCTTATTCCTACCTATGGGAGGAGAGCGTGCGGATCAACGACGCCTCTGCGAACAGAGGTGCATACAGTGCCAAATTTAAGAACAGTGCGAACGGGCTCGGTACGTCTGTGAGTTACCGCTTCTAATTGAGTGCTGTTACACGATGAATGTCCTGTCGGGAGCACGCGTTGCCTCCCGACCTTTAAGAACACATCTCGGGCCTTTCCCCTGAGGTAAAAGACCTCTTTGTCGCCCCCCTCAGACTCCCATCACCTGCGCCATAAGGCCCTGATGAAACCGACGAGGCGTGGCCCAAGTCAAGACAGTAATGGCCTTGTTGCCAAAACCGGGCACCACACTCATGCGTCCGGCTTGCAGCGCACGGATTCCTGCACGCACGACGGGTTGAGGCTGCATCATCACCATTTTCAAGGCCGGTGTGATCCGTTGCTTGGCGCTTTCTGCAAATCCGGTATCCGACATTCCTGGGCACAGTGCGGTAACGACGACGCCGTCATTTTTCAGTTCGCGATGAAGCGCATCAGAGAAGCGAAGAACATAGGCTTTCGCGGCAGAGTAAACGGCGAAACTCTTCACGCCCTGGAAGGACAGCAAGCTTGCGACCATCAGGATGTGCCCACGTTTGCGGGCTCGCATGTCGGCCGCGAAAAGGCGTGTCAGGGCTGTCAGGCTGGCGATATCCAAATCAATCATGGTCAGGGACTCATCCAGAGGTTGATCCAGGAAAGGCCCCTGCAATCCATGACCCGCATTGTTGATGAGCACATCGATCACTATATTGCGTTCGCTGAGTCGCTCATGCAGTTCGATGATCGCCGGGATCGAGGACAGGTCTACTTGTTCGACAATCACATCAACGCCGAAGCGTTCGCGCAGCTGCGCCGATAGCGCTTCGAGCTTACTCAGCCTTCTTGCTACCAGAACGAGCGATTTTCCCTGCGCTGCATATTGCCGGGCAAACTCCTCGCCAAATCCGCTTGATGCGCCGGTGATGAGCACCCAGGAATTTTCGTTCGACTTCATTTCGCTTTACTCCGGTTGGTTTCTATTGAGCAATTGGCTGCTGACCGCGTCAGTCGGTGAGCGAACCCACTCTCGGATTGGGTAGTAGCTGAAAGAGGGGGGAGGTGCGTGCATCAAGTGCTACGTCACCTGGTTAAATCATCGTGTCGCAACAGGCTGAGTTTCAGGAGGCTGCCAGCCACCACCGAGCGCCTTGAATGCCGCGACCGCCGCCCGTGCCGATTCCGTTCGTGCTTGTGCCCGAGCATCGGAAGCCTGCAGCATCGTCTCGTCGGCGTGCAGGACATCGATCAGGCTGGCCGTGCCTTTCTCATAGGCAATGAACGACGATTGGCGAGCCTGTGTCAGAGACGCCTCTCCCCCGGTGAGGGTGGTTGCTTGAGCTTCCCGATTCACCAGTGAGGAGAGCGCGTTTTCGACATCCTCGGTGGCGCGCAGCACGGACTGACGGTAAGCGGCCAGGGTTTCGGCTTCTTGTCCCTTGGCTTGGTCGATTTGGGCGTTTATGCGACCGAAGTCGAAGAGTCTCCAGCGCAGTCCCAATACGCCCGCCGACTGGCTGGCACCGCTGGTGAAAAGATTGCCTGCGGATACAGCCGTAGCACTACCCAGCAATGCGCTGAGGGAGAATTTCGGGTAGTACTCAGCAATCGCCTCCCCGATGCGTGCGTTTGAAGCCGCAAGACGGCGCTCAGCCACAATGAGGTCTGGCCTGCGGCGCAGCAAATCGGCCGGCGTTCCCATCGTCTTTAACTGCGGCGCTACAGGAATGCTCCCCGCACTGGCCAGTTGTGTGCGGTGAGTGCCTGGCGGCGTGCCGAGCATGACATCCAGCGCATTCATGGCAGCATCCAGACCGGTCTGCAGGACCGGCACTGTCGCCTGGACCTGCGATAGCGCCCCCTCGGCCTGGCGAACCTGATAGTTGGCGGCGAGCCCCTTGCTGTAGAGCAACTGGACTTTCTCTAGCAACTCCTGCTGCGTTTTAACTTGCCGATTCGCAATGTCCAGCCGGGTCTGCAGTCCGCGGATAGTGATGTAGATATCGGCGGTCTGTGCAGCGACGGCCAATCGTGTGGCAGCGACGCCCGCCTGGGAAGCCTGGTACTCGGCCAGAGCAGCCTCGCGTCCGCGGCGCAATCCGCCAAAGACATCTACCTCCCAGCTGGCATCTAGGTTGGCCTCGTAGGAACTTCCGTACCGATCATAGCCAGGTGTTGAGTTCAACACCTGGCCGAGCGGCGTCTCGATTGACTGGTAGGAGCGCGCGGCCTGTCCGCTGATGTTCCCCGAGGGCAGTAAAGCGGCATTTGCGGCGCCCAGTCCGGCCCGCGCCTGCGTGACTCGCGCCGACGCCTGCGCCAGATCCAGGTTCTGCTCAAGTGCCTTGGAGACGAAGTCGGCTAACAGCGGATCACCAAAGCCTTCCCACCAGGCGACAAGACTGGCCGGCGTCGCCCCAGGCCTCTGTTCGACAGAAGACTGCCCCAAGTAATGGTCCGACAGTGGGGCGTCCGGACGGTGATAGTCCGGACCGACCGCGCAACCTGTCATCAAGCTGGCACTCACCAAGAGAGCAATGGGGCGGAGGGGAGGCATTGAGGTACCTTCAATTGAGGATGTTTGTGACTATATTACGTTATGGTCACTATCTGTCAATCGACGCTCTTTGAGCTAAGCTCGAGGTTGGCCAGCAGTGTTAGGCAATACTAGTGCTGAGATCATGGGGTTCGGTACTTCATAGTTCGTGACCATTGACAGTTATGGTCACTAGGCTGAGAATGAGGCGCCTGTCCTATTTTTTAAGTAAGGGAACCTATGCGCCGGCTTCGACCTGTCCCCATTGCCGCTTGCTTGTTGCCTCTCGTCCTGACGGCGTGTGGCGACTCATCCACCGTTGAAGATCCACGCACGCATGCCCCTCTGGTGAGGTCCTCTGCGGTTCAGGGTTCGTCCGACGTCTCACGTTCTTTCACGGGCGTCGTGGCTGCCCGCGTCCAGGGCGATCTGGGTTTTCGGGTATCAGGCAAGATACTTGAGCGTCTGGTTGACACCGGTCAGACCGCTAAGCGTGGTCAGCCACTCATGCGTCTCGACCCAATCGACCTGGGGTTGCAGGCGCGAGCACAGCAAGAGTCGGTCATCGCCGCTCGGGCCCGAGCCAAGCAGACTGCAGATGACGAGGCGCGATATCGCGATCTGGTCGCCGCAGGTGCTATTTCCGCATCGGCTTACGACCAGATCAAAGCCGCAGCGGATACCGCAAAGGCGCAGCTCAGCGCTGCTGAAGCGCAGGCTGATGTAGCCCGCAATGCTTCTGGTTATGCGGTGCTGTTTGCGGATTCCGATGGTGTTGTGGTGGAGACGCTCGCCGAGCCCGGGCAAGTCGTCAGCCCGGGGCAGCCCGTGGTTCGACTGGCGCGGGCGGGGCAGCGCGAAGCCATCGTGCACCTGCCCGAGACGCTACGCCCCGCAGCAGGATCCACCGCGCAGGCGACGCTTTATGGCAATACCACGGGTGCTGTTACAGCGAAGCTGAGGCTGCTTTCTGACTCGGCCGACCGAATGACACGCACCTTCGAGGCGCGGTATGTGCTTGAGGGGGCGCTGGCCAATGCACCGATAGGTTCGACCGTCACGCTTCGGATCGCTGAAGGCACCACGCAAGGGCAGGGGCTGCAAGTACCGATCGCTGCCGTTTATGACCCGGGCCAAGGCACTGGTGTGTGGGTCATCGCCGGTACACCGGCGAAGGTGGCCTGGCGACCTGTTCAAGTCCTGGGCTTGAGCGACGACGCAGCGCGAGTCGCAGGCGATCTCAAGGTCGGCGAGCAGATTGTAGCGTTAGGCGCGCATCTGCTGCGCGATGGTGAGGAGGTGAGGCTGGCTCAACCGGATGGCGTCAAGGTCGCAGGGAGTCATCCATGAGCGAGGGGCGCTTCAATCTCTCCGCGATCGCCGTTCGCGAGCGCTCCATCACGGTGTTTCTGATCTTCCTGATCGCCGTTGCGGGCATCCTGTCGTTCTTCCAGCTGGGGCGTGCGGAAGATCCTCCGTTTACGGTCAAGCAGTTGACGGTCATTACCGCGTGGCCGGGCGCCACGGCGCAGGAGATGCAGGATCAGGTAGCAGAGCCACTTGAAAAGCGCCTGCAAGAACTGAAATGGTACGACCGCACGGAAACCTACACCCGTCCTGGCCTCGCCTTCACCATGGTGTCACTGCGCGATAGCACGCCGCCCTCGCAAGTGCAGGAGGAGTTCTATCAGGCGCGTAAAAAGCTCGACGATGAGGCCAGGAAGCTGCCGGCGGGTGTCATCGGGCCAATGGTCAACGACGAGTTTTCGGACGTGACATTTGCACTGTTCGCCCTGAAAGCCAAAGGCGAACCGCAGCGATTGTTGGTGCGTGATGCAGAGTCGTTGCGCCAACAACTGTTGCATGTTCCGGGCGTGAAGAAGGTCAACATTATTGGGGAGCAACCCGAGCGCATCTTTGTTTCCTTTTCCCATGATCGGCTGGCCACCTTGGGCGTATCACCTCAGGACATCTTTGCCGCGCTGAATAATCAGAACGTGCTCACGCCTGCCGGCTCGATCGAAAGCGACGGGCCGCAGGTTTTTCTTCGGCTGGATGGCGCCTTCGACAAGGTGCAGAAGATTCGTGACACACCCATTGCGGTTCAGGGGCGGACGCTGAAGCTCTCGGACGTGGCGACGATCGAACGTGGTTATGAAGATCCGGCTACCTTTCTCGTGCGTAATAACGGTGAAGAGGCCTTGTTGCTGGGGATCGTGATGCGTGAGGGTTGGAACGGTCTTGACCTGGGCAAGGCGTTGGACGCGGAGACGGTCAAGATCAATGAAGGCATGCCGTTGGGCATGACGCTCTCCAAGGTCACCGATCAATCTGTAAATATCAGTTCGGCCGTCGGCGAGTTCATGGTCAAATTTTTCGTCGCGCTGCTTGTGGTGATGCTTGTCTGCTTTCTCAGCATGGGCTGGCGTGTAGGCGTTGTGGTCGCTGCGGCTGTGCCGTTGACGTTGGCGGTGGTGTTTGTGGTGATGGCGGCCACTGGAAAGAACTTTGACCGTATCACCCTTGGCTCGTTGATTCTGGCGCTCGGACTGTTGGTGGACGACGCCATCATTGCTATCGAAATGATGGTGGTGAAAATGGAGGAGGGCTACGACCGCATCAAAGCTTCCGCGTATGCCTGGAGTCATACGGCCGCACCGATGCTTTCCGGTACGCTGGTGACGGCTATCGGCTTTATGCCCAACGGCTTCGCGCAATCGACAGCCGGCGAGTACACCAGCAACATGTTCTGGATCGTGGGCATTGCCCTGATTGCCTCCTGGGTGGTTGCGGTAGCTTTTACCCCGTACCTGGGTGTGAAGATGTTGCCGAACATCAAGAAGGTCGAGGGTGGTCACGCGGCCATCTACAACACCCCTAACTACAACCGCTTCCGCCAGGTGTTGACGCGTGTCATCGCTCGCAAATGGCTGGTGGCCGGTACTGTTATCGCAATGTTTGGCGTGGCGATTCTCGGCATGAGCCTGGTCAAGAAACAGTTCTTCCCTACCTCGGACCGTCCAGAGGTATTGATTGAAGTGCAAATGCCTTATGGAACCTCCATTGAGCAGACCAGCGCCACCACCGCCAAGATAGAGGCCTGGCTGCAAAAGCAGGGTGAGGCAAAAATCGTCACCGCTTATATCGGGCAAGGCGCGCCGCGTTTCTATCTGGCGATGGCGCCGGAACTCCCTGATCCATCGTTCGCGAAGATTGTGGTGTTGACGGACAGCCAGGAGGAGCGCGAGGCCCTCAAGTTCCGTCTCCGCGAGGCCGCTGCTGAGGGACTTGCCCCAGAAGCGCGTGTCAGGGTGACTCAGCTTGTATTTGGTCCGTATTCGCCGTTCCCTGTTGCCTATCGGGTGATGGGGCCTGATCCGTCAAAATTGCGCGAAATCGCCGGTCAAGTACAGGACGTGTTGCAGTCGAGCCCGATGATGAGAACCGTCAACACCGACTGGGGACCGCTGACTCCGACGCTGCATTTCGCTCTGGATCAGGATCGCTTGGAGGCGGTGGGGTTGACGTCAAACTCAGTCGCGCAGCAACTGCAGTTCCTGTTGGCCGGAGTACCGATCACCGCAGTTCGTGAGGACATTCGCTCGGTGCAGGTGGTTGGTCGTGCTGCGGGTGATATCCGGCGCGATCCCGCCAGGATAGAAGGTTTTACGCTGGTGGGCACGGCGGGTCAGCGGATTCCGCTGTCTCAGGTGGGAGAGGTCGATGTTCGTATGGAGGATCCGATCCTCCGACGTCGTGACCGCACGCCGACCATTACCGTGCGTGGTGACATTGCCGAAGGCCTGCAGCCACCGGACGTCTCAAGCGTCATCATCAAGGAGTTGCAGCCAGTCATCGACAAGCTGCCTGACGGGTACCGGATCGAGCAGGCGGGTGCAATCGAGGAGTCGGGCAAAGCCGGTAAAGCGATGTTGCCGCTGTTCCCGATCATGATTGCCATGACGCTGCTGATCATTATTCTGCAGGTACGTTCGATCTCGGCGATGGTCATGGTGTTCCTCACCTCGCCACTGGGATTGATTGGTGTGGTGCCGACACTGCTTATCTTCCAGCAGCCGTTTGGTATCAACGCCTTAGTCGGTCTAATCGCCCTTTCGGGCATTTTGATGCGCAATACGCTGATTCTGATTGGGCAAATCCATCACAACGCGCAAGAAGGGCTGGATCCGTTTCACGCGGTGGTCGAAGCCACGGTCCAACGTGCCCGCCCGGTACTGCTGACAGCGCTGGCGGCAATCCTGGCATTCATTCCCCTGACACACTCCGTCTTCTGGGGGACGCTGGCCTACACGCTGATCGGAGGCACGTTCGTCGGAACCATCATGACGCTGGTGTTCCTGCCAGCGATGTACTCCATCTGGTTCAAGATCCGTCCTGACCATACGGGGAAAACTGAACCAGCTAAAAAGCAAGCAAGCCTGGTGGATAGGACGCCACCTCGTCCTCTCGACGTTCACCAAACCACAGAGCTTTAGCCGTAGGCCATAGCGTGCTGCTTTAGTGGGCGTCGACGTGGCTGTTTACCTGACACCGAACCGCCGAGGTGACGCAACGTCTCCTCGGCGGCCAACGTTCAGTCAGTCACAGACCCTTGCGGTATTCTCCCGGCGAAACTGTCCACCAGGCTTGCCACCACCATCTCTCCCATTCGCGTGCGAGTCTGCAGCGTCGCACTCGCGCGATGGGGCTGCAGCACCACGTTCTCGTTGGCAAACAGCGTCTCGGGGACGTTCGGTTCATCGACAAACACATCCAGCGCCGCACCCGCTATCTCTCCAGCGGCCAGTGCCGTCACCAGATCTACCTCGTTGACCAACTTGCCGCGCGCCACGTTGATCAGATACCCGTCCTTGCCCAGCGCCTGCAGCACCTCGGCATTAATGATGGCTTCAGCCTTGTCGGCGGCGGCCGCGAGAATCAGTGCATCACTGTCGCGTGCCAGCTGGTTCAAGTCGGCGATGAAGGTGTGGTTCACGTCGCTCATTGGTTGCAAATCGGTGTAGCTGATCGGGCAGCCGAACGCCGCGGCCCGGGTCGCCACGGCACGGCCGACCCGGCCCATGCCGACGATGCCGATGCGCATGCCCGATACCTGACGTGCCAACGGCAACGGAGCCAACGGCGTCGGGCTATGGGGCCATTGGCCCGAACGCACATAACGATCACTGGTGCACAGACCCCGGCACACGGCAATCAACAAGCCGATGGCCAGGTCGGCGACGTCTTCGGTCAGCGCTCCGATGGTTGCAGTTACGCGGATTCCGCGATCCCGGGCGTAAGCCAGATCCACCGCATCGGTACCCACGCCGTTGACCGCCACCACTTCCAGTTTCGGTAGTTGCGCCATCAGCGCCTGGCTGATCCCGGTATGCCCGCCGGTGATCACCCCGCGAATGTTCGCACCGTGTTCCTGCAAATACGCCTGCTTGTCGGCCTGCTGGAAGTAACGTCTGACGGTAAACAGCTCATCAAGCCGCGCGTTGATTTCAGGGATCAGGATCGGGCTGAGCTGCAAGACTTCTGGCTTCATGTAAACCTCGTGTAGCGTAATAAAAAAGGCCGGTTTAACCGCGACCGGCAAACGGCATGGCACTGGCCATGACGGTCATGTTCAGGACGTTCGCGTCCAGCGGCAGGCCGGCGATGTAGCGCACGGCATCGGCCACATGTTTGACGTCCACCATCGGCTCCACGGCGATGGTGCCGTTGGCCTGGCGCACGCCTTTGGTCATGCGCACCGACATTTCGGTCAGGGCGTTGCCAATGTCGATCTGGCTGCAGGCGATGTTGAATTCGCGCCCGTCCAGGGCCAGGGATTTGGTCAGCCCCAGCACCGCATGTTTGCTGGCGGTGTAGGCGCTGCTGAAGGGGCGTGGGGTATGCGCCGAGATCGAGCCGTTATTGATGATGCGTCCGCCCTGTGGCTGTTGCCGGCGCATCAGTGCGAAGGCACCACGGGCGCAGAGGAAAACGCCGTTGAGGTTGGTGTCGATCACGTTTCGCCACTGCTCGAACGTCAGCTCATCAAGCGGCACTGCAGGGGCGTTGACCCCGGCGTTGTTGAACACCACGTCGAGGCGTCCGTATACCTCGGTGATGGTGGCAAACAGCGCATCGACGCTGGCCGGGTCGCGCACATCAGTGGGCACCGCCAACGCTTCGTGTCCTGCGCTGAGCGCCAATTCGACCAAGGCCTGCAAAGGCTCCGCTCGGCGACCGGCCAACACCAGGGTGAATCCGTCTGCCATCAGAGCCAGCGCCACGGCGCGGCCGATTCCGCTGCCGGCGCCGGTGACCAGGGCCACTTTCAAAGGACTGGACATGTTGTTATCTCCTTTTTTCAATTCACGAGAGCGTACGTCGGGTTCAAGGTCGCTGACCGACGCGCATTTCCAGTTGGCCGATTCCGTCGATCCCGGCATTGATGATGTCGCCCGGTTGCAGCGCATCGACGCCCGCCGGGCTGCCGGTCATGATCAAGTCGCCGGCCCGGAGCGCTACCGATTGCGAGATGCGGCTGATGATTTCACTGACCGACCAGATCTGGCTGTCGAGGCTGTCGCGTTGGCGCTCTTCGCCGTTGACGTTCAGCCACAAATCGCCGTCCGGGTGTCCGGCGCGAGTCACCGGCACGATGGCGGTCATCGGCGCGGCGCCGTCGAACACCTTGGCACCTTCCCACGGCAAACCATCGCTTTTGGCCGCGCGCTGGACATCACGCCGGGTCAGATCAAGACCGACGGCATAGCCCCAGACATAGGCCTGCGCCTGACTCTCCGGAATATTGGCGCCGCCTTCACCGAGGGCCACGACCAATTCGATTTCGTGGACAAATTCTTCGGTCAACGGTGGAAAAGTCACTTCACCCGCCGCATCCACCACGTTGCTCGCCGGTTTCATGAAGAACACCGGCGGCTGGCGGGACTGGCCTTGGGTGTCTGGCCAAGGGTAGTTGCGGCCGACGCAAAATACTCGGCCAACGGGAAAGCGTTGCTGGCTGGCGGCAACCGGCAAGGTCACGGGCAGGTCCGGGGTAAACACGTACTCGGTCATCGTCATTTTTGTTGTCGTCCTGTTTGAAGCGTCAGCGTACGGCGGCAATCTTTTGCAAAGTTGGACGAAAGCCGCCTCGTGTTGGAGAAAAACGGTTTCTTGGCTCAGCGCGCCTTGAGTTCGATGCGATACAAGCGACCGAGCAGCAACGAATAGGACAGGGTTCCCATTAGCGCCACGCCGCCAATGAACCAGAAGGCGTAGGCAAACGAGCCTGTCGCGTGGACGATGCCGCCAATCACGATTGGGGTGACGATCCCGCCGATGTTGGCAGCCAGGCTGGTGACCCCGCCGGTCAGGCCGATCAATTCCTTGGGCGCGACTTCTGATACGGCCGCCCACGACGACGAAGCGATTCCCTGGGCGAAGAAGGCAATGGTCAGCACGGCAATGCAGATCACGTTCGAGTCGGTGAAATTCACCAGCACAATCGACATGCCCAGCATCGACCCGACCACCAATGGCAACTTGCGAGCGAAGGACATTGAGTAACCACGGCGTATAAGCAAGTCGGAGACGATGCCGGCGAGCAAGATTCCGACCGTTGCGCCCACGAATGGCAGCACGGCGAAGATCCCGGCCTTGATCATGGTCAGCTTGCGTTCTTCGATCAGGTACGTCGGGAACCAAGTCAGGAAGAAGTACAACGCTGAGGTGCTGGCGAACTTGCCGATGCAAATCGCCCAGATCTGCCGATAGCTGAACAACTCGGCGATCTGCCGCCAGTTGAACTTGGTGCGCTCCTGACTGCTCTTGACCAGTCCACCCCCGGCTTCGATGTACTTCAATTCTTCCTGGCTGACGTTCTTGCAGCTCAGCGGATCACGGTACAAGTAGAGCCAGATCACACCGAACACAATGCCGAGCAGCCCGGTACTGTAGAACACATGACGCCAGTCATAGGTCGTGGCCAGCCATAACAGCACGCCGGTAAACAGTGCCGTGCCCAGATACTGGCCGCACACGTAAATGCTGCTGGCAAGGCCTCGTTCGCGGGCCGGGAACCACACCGTGACCGCTCGGCTGTTGGCCGGAAATGCTGGAGCTTCCATGGCGCCGACGGCCAGGCGCAGCCCGAACAGCGAAGCGAATCCTGTGGCAAAGCCTTGGCACACGGTAACCGTCGACCAACTGATCAGCGACACCCCGTAAGTGAACCGGGAACCGAAGCGATCGGCGATGAACCCGGCGGGGACCAGGGCGAGTGCGTAGGTCCAGGCAAACGCGGAAAAAATCAGGCCCATTTCGATCTTGTCCAGGCCCAGGTCCTTGGCCATGAACGGTGCGGCAATCGAGATATTTACGCGGTCGATGTAGTTGATGATGGTCGCAATCAGCAGCAATGACAGCATGAACCAGCGCCGACGCGTCGGTAGTCGCTGAGGCAACAGGGCGTCCCGGGCGCCGGCGCTCACCGACGGCGCGGTGGACGGGGAGGTTTGCGAATTCGACATGAGTAGACCTTTTTATTGTTAGGAGAATCGAGATGTTCGCGCGCAGCCGAAGCCGATGCCCCCAGTGCCGGGGCAGGGCGATCGCTACTTGAATGAGGGCGCGGACAGCTACTGTCAGGCGCTCAGATACGCCTTCGGACTGGCTCGGTCGGGGGAGGGTTGGCGAGGGAAAAAAGCAGGTTCATCACGAGCGCACCTTTTGATTGTTTTTGGAAGTGTCGGGCTGCATTGGTTGTTACAGTGGTCGTACAACCTCTCAAAATCAACGGAGGCGTTAGATCGTTTTTTCTCCTGTAAAAGGCGATCAATGCAGGTTTCCAAGAAAAATCAAATCAGCTCATTTCCTTCGTTATGCTTTATTCGATTCATAAGTTGATGTTTTTAAAAGATTAAATATTTTTGCGTGCTCGTAGTTTTTTGGACAGGCGACACATCACACACGGATACAATTAATTCTCTGTGTTTCGTTGTCATCCTATGACATGTTGAAGCCAGCGGTGTCTGCCTTCACAATCACTGCGGTCGCCGCCTGCGTCGCGGCGCGACGACAACCTGTCCATGTACCTGTCGAGGATCCTCAGGCGATGTCGTCACCGAGTCGAGTACCCACTTACGTCATGCAGCAACGCAGCGAATTGACGGACTTTTACATCCGCGACAAAAAGGGCCGGCGCGCCGAAACCAGCCCGCATCGCCATGAGTATTTCCAGATCCAGGTCAACCTCGGTGGCGATACCGTGCAGCACATCGGCAACGTCGAGCGGCCGTTTCCGCGCAACACGCTGGCCTTCATCCTGCCGCATCGCGTGCACGTGATTCCGCATCCGGCCGACAGCAATTTCATGGTGATCAACTTTTCCCAGACCTTCCTGTTGCCGCATTTGCAGTGCGACCCGATGGACCTGGAGGAAGTCTCGATTCTGCTGGCACCCGAGTTGTCGCCGTTCCGCTTTCAGGAGCATCTGGATTTCATTCTGTCCGATGAAGATTTCAGCAAAGTCTGTGCCCTGATCGAACAGATGCGCGTGCTCGATGAAAACCGTCAGTTCGGCACTCGCGAGATGCTCAAGGGGTTGTTGCTGCAACTGGTGGGGAGCGTTTGTGCCTTGTATGCCGAGCCGCTCAAACGGTTGGCCGAAGAGAATGCCGCCGAAGTCAGCCGACGCGATGCGCTGAGCAGGATGTCCGAATACTTGCGCAAGAACATTGCCGATCCCGACCTCAACCTGATCAAGGTGGCTGCTGCGACTTACCTGTCACCGACGTACCTGACGCACTGGTTGCGCAAGGAAATCGGCAAGACCTTCACTGAGCTGGTGCTCGAGCGCAGGATGCACGCGGCACGCAATTATTTGCTCAATGGGACACGACCAGTGGGGGAGGTGGCGAGGTTGTGCGGTTTCGCTGACGAGGCTTATTTTTCGCGACGCTTCCGCCAGATCCACGGCCAGCCTCCAGGGCAATTCAGGCGTCAGCAACTCAATCCTGATACGCCGCAATCACCGTCCAACACGTGATTGTTCATCGCTCACGTTGCAGCGCAAACTCGACGGCGCTTAGCAAGGCATCGCCGTTGAAGGGTTTACGCAAGCATTCGATGGGCTCATAGCGGCTGGATTCGGCCAGTGTGGCTTCATCCCAGTGTGCCGACATGCAAATCACTGGAAACTTTCTGCCCTTGAGCGTCAGCGCGCGCATGACGTCCAGCCCTGACAGGCCGTTCATTTTCAGATCCAACAGCAGGCAGGCAACGTCATCGAAGTTTTCGAGGGCCAGGAATTCCTCGCCCGAGGCGAACACCCGAGAACGATATCCGGCCGACCGGAGCAGATTGGCCAGGCTTTTGCGTACGGACGCATCGTCGTCCACGATGCAGACGATGATCATGGCGCTACGGGATGATTCGGGGGCGCAGCCAGTCTCCGTAGTCATGAAGAACCCTGCATGCCAAACGCTGGCTCCGTGCTGATCAAGCCATACAGCTTGACCAGATTGACCAGCGAGCGTGTCTGCATTTTCTCCATGATGTGTTTGCGATGGACCTTGGCGGTGACTTCACTGGTGCCCAGCTGGTTGGCGATGTGCTTGTTGGACAGACCCGCGACGATCAGCGGCAGCACTTCGCGCTCACGGGGGGTCAACAGGGCAGCCCTTTGACGGGCGCTTTGTATGCGTTGCCATTGCTCGAACGCCGTCGCTGCACGCTGACGGGTGGCGCGCAGGGTGTCCAACAACTGGTCGTCGTTGAATGGTTTGGTCAGGAATTCGACCGCACCTGCTTTCATGGCCTGCACCGACATCGAGATGGTGCCGAAACCGGTCATGAAAATGACCGGCCACGGATGCCCTCGCTGTCCGAGCGCCGATTGAAGTTCCAGGCCTGTCGTTTCGGGCAGACTGACGTCAAGCAACAGGCAAGCGGGGCCGGTGTCGAGGTCAGCGTTGAGCAATTCTTCGGCCGAGGCGAATATCCGGTGCGCGATGCCTTCAGCCCGCAGCAGTCGGCTGAGTGCTGTACGCACGCTCGCTTCATCGTCGACGATGAACACCGGCACGCTGTCAGGATCGATCGTCTCCTGATCCTCTGGCGCCAAAGGGCCCAGTGCCACCGGATGGAACAGGGGCAGGGGCGGTTCACGTTTTTTCAATAATCGGTAACCTCGGCGCGGGACCGTCTGGATGAGTTCTTTTTCACCGAGCAACTTGCGCAGTGAGGAAATCTGCACCTGCAGATTGTTTTCCTCGACGACGGTGTCGGGCCAGACCTGTGTGATCAATTCATCTTTGCTGACAATCCGGCCATCGGCGTGCATCAGCACCGAGAGGATTTCGAACGCCCGGCCCCCGACACGCAGCGGCCGTCCATCAAGAAAGGCTTCGCGCCGCTCCAGGGAAATAGTGGCTTGGCCGAGTCGGATCATGCGTTCCTCTGCACTGCGTGGATGGAGAGTGACGCCGGAGCATCGATTCATCAGAGGTACACGCTAGGGGACGAACCCGCATAATGCAATTATCCCGAGGGATAACACACCGTGATTTCAGTGCGCAAAAACCATCGGCAACGGGGTAGCACGACAGCCATCATGGTGCCGATTACGGACAGGATTACCGGCATGCAGCCGTTGGGCCAGAGCCTTGCGTATACTCCAGGGCTCAGCCCGAAACGAATCTTCAGCGGTGATTGTTCATGTCCAGCCGTCCTCTCTCATCATCCGGTTCCCGCAGTCTTGAGGTCGTCCACGATGAAGCCTGGCTGGAACGCTGCACCTTCTCCATGCTGCGCCGGGAAAATGACCTGACCTGGTTCACGCTTCAGGACCGACCGTCGGGCACACACTGGCTTGCCGCCCGGGCGCCGATTCAGCTGCCCGCCACGTGCCAGCGGCTTGAGCGCGATTTTCATCTGCGCCTGGATCCGGCATGGGCGATTGCACCTGTCGCGTTTATCCGCTCGGCCGAGGGGCCCTTGTTGATCTATCCCGCATCGGGGACGCCGCTGATGGATCTGATCGGTGACGCCGGGCTGCCGCTGGGGCGCTTGTTGGGCATCGCCGTGGCGGCGGCCAACGCGCTGGCCAGCGCGCAGAACGCGGGTGTGCGCCATGCCAGCCTGCTGCCCCACCACTTGATGGTGGAAACCGCCGATTCGGTCAGACTCCTGGGTTTTCACAGTCATGCCGCAGAGGTGCCCACCGCTGAATTGCCCGGTCTGGAACAATGGCCGTACCTGGCGCCCGAACAGGTACGGCGCGATGCCGCCAGTTTTGACGCGCGCAGCGATATCTACGCCCTGACCGTAATCCTCTATCAAGCGCTGACCGGCCGACTGCCGCTCACCGCCCGCGACCCCTCGCAATGGCTGCACGTGCACGCCGCCGTGCAACCGCAATCACCGGCAATCCATGTTGCCGATCTGCCGGAAGGCATCTGCCAAGTGTTGCTCAAAGGCTTGGCGAAGGAACCGGGTGCCCGCTATCAGCGCGCAGAGTCGATGGCCGCGGATCTGGCCTGGTGCCAACAGCAGTGGCTGGATCACGAACGCATCGATGGGTTTCGGCTGGGCGCCTTCGATGCGTTACCTTCTGCGGCCCGCGGTGATGTTCTGTTCGGCCGCGAGGCCGAACGCATGCAGTTGATCGAGCAGATAAGTCAGGTGCGCAGCGATGGCATCGCCCGGGTCTTGCTGGTCGGTGGCGCGCCGGGTGCCGGCAAGTCGACGCTGATCCACCAGGGTGTCCGGCCCTTGGCGCCCGGCTACTGGGCCAGCGGCAAGAGCAATCTGCTGCAGCAGGAAATTCCCTACGCGCCATTGGCAGAGATCTTCAAGTCGCTGATGACCCAACTGCTGGGCAAGCCGGCTCTGGAACTGGAGACGCTGGGCGAGCAACTGATCGAACGCCTCAAGGGACGGGGTAAACTCCTGGCGGAGCTGGCGCCCGAGGCCGAGCTGGTCATCGGTGTCGCGCCTGAACTGCCGAACATGCCGGCCCGGCATGCGCTTGATCGCGCCAATCAAACGCTACTCGATGTTTTGGAAGTCTTCGCTCAGCCGGGACGACCCCTGGTGCTATTCGTAGATGACGTGCAGTGGGCCGACGATTCGACGCTGTCGTTCTTGCAAGCCTTCATCGCCCGGCCGCCCCGGCATCTGGCGCTCATTCTGGCCTACCGTGAGGCCGAATCGCAGTCCCTCCAGCGTGAGGGTGGATTGCTGCAGGTGTTGGAGCATGGGCAATCGTTACCCTGTACAAGCGTCATGCTGGGTCCACTATCGGTGCCAGCAGTCGCGGAACTGATCGCCGCTGAACTGGACACCGACCCCGAGGCTATCGAGTCGCTCGCACCAGTCGTGCACTACAAGACGGCCGGCAACCCTCTTTTCATCAGCCAGGTGTTGCGCGCGTTGATCGATGAACGTTTGGTGTGCTTCGACGTGCACGGTCGCCGCTGGGTCTGGAACCAGGAGGAGGTGGATGGTTACCGTTACGCCGATAACGTCGCGGACTTGATGGTGCAGCGATTCGAACGGCTGGCACCGATGGAACGCGAAGTGTTGCGCACGGCCGGATATGTCGGCGGGCGCTGTGATGAATCGCTGCTGCACCGGTTGTTACCGTGTGATCAGCAACAGATCAACCGTGAAGTGCAAAGTCTGGTCGATGCCGGTTTTCTGTTGCGTGAGCGCGAGCAACTGGTGTTTCCCCACGACCGTGTACTTGAGGCAGCCTGTCAGCTTGCTGCGCCAGCGGGACGCGCCGCCGAGCATGCCCGCATCGCCGTCGCCATGCTTGATCAGTGGGGTGAGCAGATCCATGAGCGTGTATTTGAAGTCGCCAGCCAGGTTCAGCGTATTGACGTGGATAAACTGGAGGCGCATCGCCGTGCCGCGTTCGTCGAGCTGTTGGTCGAAGCTGCCGAACGTGCCAGGGATACCGCGGCTGTCGAGCAGGCCGTGGGCTATCTGCGCACGGCCGAGCGTCTGCTCGGGCAGACCGGTTGGTCAAGCCTTTACACTCAGGCGTTCGCCACCCAATGGCTGGCTGCCGAATGTGACATGCTGCTGGCCGATCTGGCCAGCGCCCAACACCGCCTCGACGACTGCCTGAATCACGCCACCACAGCGCTCGACCGCGCGAAAACCTATCGGTTACGGGCCACCTTGCGCACGTTGCACTCCGATTACGAGGGTGCGATAACCGAGGCGTTGACCGGGTTGGCCCTGCTGGATATTCCCCTGCAGCGCAAGCCCTCGCACGATCAGCTGAGCCTCGTGTTTGCCCAGGTACGCGCACTCGTGGGCGCGCGCCGCATCGCCGATCTGGTGCATTTGCCCAAGGCCGATGACCCGCTTGTCGAAGTGGCCATGGAGTTGCTCAGCACGTTGATTTCCTCGTTCTTCGTCAACGACGACATTCGTTTTCTGCATTTGGCGAAAATGGTCGAACTTACGTTGATGCATGGCACCACGCCGAGCAGCGGTTATGGGTTTGCCTGGTTTGGCGTGATGATTGCCGAGCGCTATGGCGAGTATGTGGACGGGCAGTCCTTCGCCGAAGTGGCCCTTGAACTCACTGACAAACACGGCTACGAAGCCGGACGCACAGGTACGCTGGTGGCGCTTGATCAAGTCAGCCCGTGGACCCGACCGATGGCGTACGCCCGACAGAAGGCGTTCGCAGCATTCGAGTGCGGTCAGGCCGGCGGTGATCTGGGTATGTCCTGTTATGCCTGCAACCACATCGGCTCCGATCTGTTGTTCATGGGCGAACCCTTACAACGAGTGTTGAGCGAACTGGAGCATGGCCTGGCCTGGGTGCGTCAGTTTCACTATATCGACATCGAACGCATCCTGCTGGCGCAACAGGCGTACGCCAGCGATCTGCGCGATGGGCGGGAGCACCGGCCGCTGACCGAACTGGACGGCACTGAACATGACCGTTTCGGCCCCATCGACCGCACCAGCGTGTCACAGCCGACTCTGTTCTGGACGTGGCTGTATTCAGGCATGTCCGCGTTTTACTACGGCGATATCCCTTACGCATTGCGGCGTTTCGAAGAGGCGGCCGCGCTGACCTGGTCCATTCCGGCACACATCAATCTCGCCGATTACTACCTGTTCTACAGCCTGGCGCTGGGCAGTGCGCAGGCACCGGGGGAGGTGGCCGAAAAACTGGAACAACTCGAACGGCAACGTCTGCGGTTTCTGTCATGGGTCGAGCTCAACCCGGCAACCTTTCGCAGTAAATTGCTGCTGATCGAAGGGGTCATCGCCCGTTTACGCGGTCAGGAGCTGGTTGCCATCCGCTGTTTTGATCAGTCCCAGATAGCTGCTGCAGCGGCCGGTTTCATCCACGAGCAGGCGCTGGCGCATGAACAGCTAGCCGATATCTGCTTACCTAACGGGCTGGTGTCGGGTGCCAATCACCACCTGCGCGTCGCGCGCGACTGTTACAACCTCTGGGGGGCCAACAGCAAGGCCCGCCAGCTGGAAGCCTTGCACCCGTTTCTGAGCGCAGAGTCGTCGTTCGAACCTGTCCGGCCTGTGACCCAGGTCCGCCTCGATCTTGAAGTGGGAATCGAGGCGGCGCGCGCACTTTCGCAAGAGGTATTGCTGGAACGACTGGTCGAAACCCTGATGAACCACCTGATGATTCAGGCGGGTGCCGATCATGGCGTTCTGATGATTGTCAGCGGCGCCGAGCTGCAACTCGCGGCAACCGCTTCTGTCGAGGCCGGCAACGTGCGGGTTGCGCTGGACACCGGGCAGCCGCTCGAACAGATGGCGCCTGCCTCGGTGCTCAACGCCAGCAAGCGCACCCGCAACACTCTGGTGCTCGACGATGCCCGGGCAGATTGTCCCGAGGCCTACAGCGCCGACCTCCTACAGCGCCAGACGCGTTCCATGTTGTGCCTGCCGTTGCTCAGACAAGGCACATTGATCGGTCTGGTCTATCTCGAAAACAGCCTGGTCCCCAAGCTGTTCAGCGCCGAGCGCCTGACCATGCTGGAAATACTCGCCTCCCAGGCCGCCGTGTCACTGCATACCGCCAGGCTGTATGCGCAGCTGGTCGAAGACACCCGACTGCGTGCGCAAATGGAAGCGGACTTGCGCAGTTCCCGGGCAGAACTGGCGCGTAGCTCGCACCTTAAAGTCATGGGCGAGCTGTCTGCTTCGATTGCGCATGAAATCAGCCAGCCGCTGCTGGGCATCTTGTCTAACGCCTCGGCGAGCCTGCGCTGGCTTAAGCGCGATCAGCCCGATCTGGAAGAGGCGATTCAGGGGCTGGAAGACATTCGCTCAGACAGCGCCCGCGCCGCCGATATTGTCCAGGCACTTCGCGCGCTCGCCAAACAGGCGCCGTTGCAACGGCGACCGGTGCAGATCGACGAGTTGATCGGTGAGGTCGTGCGCCTGACCGCCACCGATCTGGCGAACCGCAACGTGCAACTGCAAACCCGGCTTGATGCGCAATGCCCGGTTTGGGTCGACGCGGTGCAGATCCAGCAAGTGGTGTTCAACCTGATCACCAATGCGCAGGAAGCCATTGCCGGAGCCGGGTTGCCAGATGGACGCATCATCATCGGCTCAGCGGTCAAGGACGATCATGTTCAAGTCTGCTTCCAGGACAATGGGCCGGGAATTGACGCACCACAGCGCGAGCAAATCTTCGATGCGTTCTACACCACCAAAGGCAGCGGCATGGGGATGGGGCTGGCCATCTGCAGGTCAGTGATCGGTGCGCACGGCGGGACGCTGGTGGTCCAGGACAGCGAGCAGGGCGCCAGGATCTGTTTCAATCTGCCGATCGCGGCGGCCAGCGTCGGATAAAAAAAGGGCCGCATGAGCGGCCAAAGGGGAGGAGTTCGTTCTGTTGGCCTCGATCAGTTCACGCGTGCAGCGCCTGCGCGCGAAGTTGTCGCAAGCCGTCGACCACGCTATCGGGGATTCTCCTGTCGGATATGTCTCGATCAATCATTGGTGTGTTGGGACGTCGGTTTGTGATCACGTGATCAACGGCCCGCCGCCAGGCCTTGGGTGTCATCCCTTCCAGCCGGCTAAAGGTGTGGGTGAAATGCGAGTGGTCCGCGAAACCGCATTCATAGACGACGTCGGTGATCGGCATCGAGGTGATCAGCAGGCTTTTGGCTTTTTCGATTTTCATCCTCACCAGCCAACCTTGGGGTGAGTGGCCGGTACTTTTTTTGAACGCCCGGGAAAAATGGCTGCGCGAAAGGTTGCAGTGTTCGGCAATCTCGCTGATGCGAACGCAACTGCCCATATCACGCAGCATCAGTTCCTTGGCGCGGCGCTCTTGCCAGCTGGACAGGGCGCCCAGCGGTCTCGCAAGTTCACATGGATGGTCTGAATTCACCGATTGCGGGTTCATGGCGGCTCTCCTGATCGTTAGGGAAAGTCTGTTCGCCGGCGACCTTTAAAGTCCTTAATCAAACCTTAAGAATTATGAAACGCCGCGACCGATCGGCGTGGGTGATTAAAGCCATACGAGGCGGGCGCGCGTAGGGTGCTCAGCGGGGCGAGTCCCTTGCTCTATTTTTGGCTGAGCGCCGCGATCGATACCCCCGATGCCACAAACGTCATTCCTGCCCCCACGTCAGACCATTCACAAGTCGTGGCCGCTGGCGTAGAAAACCGGAAAGTGTAGTGGCGAAAGCGCCCATGAGCGCGAATCCAGCTGCCGTAAGTACAGCAAACCAAACGCCGTACACCAGCATCTGGATACTCACTGAGCCGCGGTGCGGGTCGACAAACTGCGGGCTTAGGGGCTGCATTCTATTTTGGCAAAACCTCAGAGGCGCCGAACGAGCGACGCTGGCTCCCCCAACAACATCTTTTGCCGCCAGGCGGGTGCGCTGGTGGGGAACAGCACTTCGTTCGGTCGCCAGCGAGCAACGCCGAAGGCGGCCGCAATACGCTGGCGTTGCTGGCCCTGGACAAGGACGCGCCGGTAACTGTTCTCGCTCTGCTGTAGCCCCAGCACATAGCCCATGCCCGCCTGGAAATCGCCTCCATGGGCCTGCCACCAGGCTGCAATCAATTGCGGGTCGGGCCAGGGCAGGTTTTCATCGGGGTCCATGGCGACATTAGCGTCCTCAGGATCGTCGTTCGGGCCGGCATCGAAATCCGGCAGGTCTTGCAATTCCAGGTCGAGCAGCGCCAGGTCAGCGCCAGTGATCAGACTGAAGGCTTCGCCGGCGACGCGGGCATGAGACAGGTCGCTCATCTGCTGGATCAACCAGGGCACACTGAACGGATCGCCCAGCAGCCCGATGGCCTGGATGCCGATGCGCTGTTGCTCAGGGTGCTCTATCAATTGGCGTATCCAGGCGATGCTGTTTTCACGCTTTTGCCAGGCCAGCGATACGCAGAGCGCGCGGTACTGGAACTCGCCCGGTTGCTCGGCGAACTGGCGCAGCGGTTCCAGGGCGTGCTCATCGCCCATCTGTGCGGTGGCCCAGTTGGCCCAGAAGCGCGTGGCTGGATCCGGGTGTAGACGGTGGGCACGAATTGTCGACATCAGGTCACGACGACGCAGCTCGCCGGCAGTGCGGGCGGCACGTGCCAGCACGCTTGGGTCGGCGTGGGAAAGTCCGGTAAGCAGGGCAGGGCCAGGGTCGTAGCGGTGCATGCCGCAGGCGGCCAGGCCGAGGCGGTGGAACAGAGGTTCAGGGGAGGCGAGCATGCGGTCGATCCAGGGCGATATCCATTCCCAGTCGAGCCAACCCAAGGCCATCAGATAACCGCGCTCTGTATCCACGGCACTGCGCAAGTGCTCGCTGAGCCGTGACAACACCTGCGCGTTACCCGCCTCGAAGGCCAGTACTGCACTGGCGAACATCTCGCCGATGGCGTGTGGGCCGAGTTGGGTCAGGAGGGTTTCCAGGCCGGTGGTGCCGGCGATTCGAAGGCCGTCGAGGTGGGCGTCGATGCGGCTGTCGAGTGTGTTTATGTGTTCCAGATCGTAATGTGGTGCACGCATGGCATAGTCGCGCAGGGCAGCGAGAAAACTGGCCTCTTCGGTGTGTTGGTCCAGAATCGGTGACAAACTTTCCATGTACTTCTCTACGTTCGTATTAAGGACTGGGTATGCGTGTCCAATTCGTTCCGTCAAAAGCTGCAAGGTGTCGTTCACCGGATGACCATAGACACTGCTCATTAGCGTCTAAGTATCTGAAGGTCTGATCGCCGGGAAGTCCTGTCTCGACCCTCTCCAGCTTGTCACCTTGTAGCGTGTAGAGTGCTGTGGTGGTTGAAAGCCAGAGTTGATCATTGAACCAGGCCATGTCCCAGAATGTGTCTTCGGTGAGCTCATGCTCAATGAGCTCCCAGCGGTCGAGACGACCTCGTATGACGATGCCCAACTGGCCTGAGATGTAAACCACTCCATCGGGTGCGCAGAGAACGTTTTCCAGAATGATGTTGGTCGGACTTTCGCTTTGCTGCCAGACGCCAAGCCGGCGGTACCAGATCTCGCCCCGATTGCCGGTGGCATAGATTTCATCTTCACCAAAGCCGTCGATGGATTCGAAGCCACTGAGGCTATCAGCGGTAGGATCTTCGACCACGCCTTGATCGCAGCGCTGCCAGACTCTGTCCTTTCGAATATAGACTTGGCGGCCGAAGCCTGTGGCATAGACACTCCCACCGATAGGGCGTATGTCGCGCAGCAGGCCGTGCTTACTGGGTTTTTCTTCGACTATATCCTCGTAGGCTTGCCCGTCAGGCGCAGCGCGATGCACGCTACCGTTGGCGCATAGCGTCAGAATTTCGGGAGGCGCGCCGCGAACTGCGCATATACCGGCGCAAATCGCTTGAACGTAATAGTTGTCCCATTCTCCGGTCCAGCGAAAAACTCGAGTACCGGGCTCGCGTTTGGAGTAGGCGAGCACGTAAACGCGGTTCTTATCGAAAACAGCTACTCGGCTCAGCGTCCAATCCAATGTTTGAGTCATATCGTTTCTGCTCCAATTGATCTACCAAGCACTGATAGTGACCTCTGGGATCATTTCGTGAGCCAGCGTTTTCTGATTGTCTTGAAGGTTGGGTGTGTGGGTCCGCACTGGGGTTTTGTCACTGACACCTAACGTATTCTTGTGATAGGCGTCTAACTGCGCTTCCAGACATTTCTTTGAGCATTTCGACTTTGGAAAGGTCTGCTGAAGCGCCCGCACGCCCGCTGAACGGGACTGGCCGTAGTTCCAGGCGTAATCCTTTTGACTGGGCGACGCTCTCTCTATGGCTGCCTGTTCCAGTTTGCCCTGGGCTGCATGCATGAAGCCATGATCCCCTTCATAGCGTCCGTTTCCGCCTTGAGGGCATTGCACGCAAATGCACGGTGCATCTTTTTCGTCGTAATTGGGGAATTGAGGAAGAGGCGTTTGGCGATCAGTTCCCGGCACTGTAAAACTATGGGCTTCAACGAGGTGGTGGCCGGTTTCGCCAGGACAACAGGCCACTTGACTGTTCTGCGCCTTGGAATCCGCCTGCTTCTTAGACACCAGCAAACACTTTTTTGCGGACGTACAGCCCTTGTCGTCACACTGTGCCGCTTTGGTATTCAGTCCCTCACAAGCCTTGTTTTTCCTGGCAATTTCTTTCTTGCAACGCTCAATGGGCGCCGTCGCTGTCGCGTCGGTATAAGCCCAAGGAGGCGTATTTCCGGGTTTGGACGCGTGGTTATGAGTCATCATGTCTAAATGCCTGACCACATTTTCCCCTTCGAACTTCACATCCATCGACCACGCAATGAAGTACACCTTCCCCTTGATCTTGCTCGTAATCACTCCTTTCTTCGGCGCGTTTCCGGCTTCATCTCCCGTACTAGTCTTGAAGTGACTCTTGTCCTTGAGCATCACCTCTTTGCCGGTGATCCTGACAGTTCGTGTACCCCTGGTCGTGTCCTTGGCCATGCCGGTATTCGGATAGGGGATGGGCACTCCCGTTGGCGTGGGCGGCGCCTGAGGCGGGGTGAAGCAGACATCCGGAAAGCAGGCGATCGACTTGCCAGCCGCCGCCTTGCAAGAAACTTCCATATTGTTGGCGTAGACCTCATTCGCCATCACGCAGCCCTCACAGTCTGGTAACTGAGCATCGCGGCGGCGCGTTCGCCGGCGTCGTTGCCCAAGTGGCAGAAGATATTCGGGCCTTCGCCATAGCCCTTGCGGCTGGCGGCCAGTGCCACGGCGAGCATCGCCGGGCCGATGGCGGCGCCGACTTCGCCGATGCAGTCGGCGGGGTGCCAGAGGTGGAAGAACTCCTTGCGCACGCGCAGGGTGCGGCTCAGGGCCAGGGACGCTTCCTTGAAGTAGTACTGCTCGCCGGAGATGTCGGTGAGCCGATAATCCATTTGCTCCAAACCACAGCCGACTTCGCTCAGGGCGGCGCGTACGGCTTGAGTCAGGCCGTCGGCGCGCAGGGGAATGTCTTCGGCCTCCACCGTGGCCTTCTCCATACCGAACCCCAGGCCGATGCAGGCCAATTGCGGTCCTTTGCTGGCAACAGGGGCGGCCAGCACCACGGCGGCGGCGCCTTCGCCGGGGATAAATCCGTTGGAGTTCTGGCTGGTGAGCAGGCGTTCGCGTGCTTCGAAAGCGGCCAAGGTCGGTCCGTTGAGGAAGGAGTCGACGCCGGCAATCAGCACATGGCGATGGCCGCCCTGGTAGATCAGCGTGCGTGCATTCAGCAGGGCCACGGCAGCGCTGACCCGACCACGGGCAATGACGTTGGAACCGGGATGAAAGCGCAGGCCCAGTTCGGCTTCGATGGCGTGCAGCAGCCCCTTATCGAGACCATCGAGGCGGCCGGGGCGCTCGACTTCCGCCACCCCCAGCAACAGCGGGGTCTTTTCCGGGGCGACGTTGGGGGTGCTTTGCAGCGCCTCGGCGATGGCGCGGGCGGCCATCTTGATCAGCTTGGTGCGGCCGCGCCAGGGCTGTTCCAAAGGCACGCTGGCGGCAATCAGCCATTCGCCGCCTTGGTCGATAAAGCGGGTTTCCTGGAAATTATCGATGGCGCAACGGATCGCCGCGCAGCTCGCGGGTGCGCTGAGGCCGACAGCACTGACCATGCCGGAGCCGATGATGCAAAGCACGGTCATCAGTCCGTCTCCTCGGGTGCGTGCTTGTCTTTTACCAGGGAGGAGAGCGACGGGTAGTAATCCTTGCCCAGTTCACGGGCGCGCCACCAGCCCGTGGACATCGTGCCGACCAGCACCTGAGCGATCTCGAACATGTTGCGCCGTAGCGGACGGGCGACACGCCAGGTCAGCTGCACCTGGAGCGCATCGGTGTCGATCAGCAGGGTATCGATTACCGCCTGCACAGTCTCATGACCGCCTTTTTTCAGGAAGAAGGTCACCGGCACGTCGATTTCGGGTATGCGAAAGCCCGCGCGCTCCTGGGGCGTGAGGTTGAGCAATAGCACGTCCTCGCCGCCTCGCAGATACTGGATCTGCTGATCGTCAGGGGCCGCCTGAAAGTAGCGGCGGTCGAAATCACCCGGCAGAAACGGAAAGCAGTTGGCCAACCAGGCATCGTCGTAAGTACCGGCGAAGCGGGCGCGTTGCGGCCAGCTGCGGCCGATGGGGCCGAGGGCCATCGGCCGGTAGTCGCCAGAGGGACTGTCGATCGCCTTGCCCAATTCCTCGGTGTTCGGCATCGGCATGCCAACGATGTCAGCACTACCCATGCGGCGTGGGAACCAGCCACAACCGGTCGGATTGTCCAGGTAGCAGTGACGCATTTCGGAGTCCTTGGCCATCGGATGACTGCCGCCAAAGGCCTGGGCATAAGAGATGTGCTGCTCGGTGAAGGGCTGCGGCAAGCCGGGAGAAACGCCCAATAGCCCCGGTTGCCACTGCCGGGGGCCGAGGACGGAAAAGGCTTTGCTCATCTGACCGACGCGAATGCCCGCAGCCAGTTGCCTCACGGGCCGCCCGCCTGGGGCATAGGCCTTGCCGCGCACCAGCACATCGCAGAATGGCTTGACCGGGGCGAAGTCCATTTCCTGCAGCGGGGCGCTGAGACCAGGTTCGCCGAGGAAGGTATCGGCCATCAGCAGCGGTTGCTGGCTGTCGGCGAGGGTCGCCGCGCGGCCGTCCAGCGGCAGATTGAAAGTGCCTTTGACCACCACCACCAAGGATTCGCGGCCATCGGGCTCCATGCCCTGGGTATAGGCAGCAAGCAGTTTGCTGGCGTTGAGCAGTTCCATGGGCCGAATACCTGTCTAGTTGATCTGCACCGAACCACCCTTGATGCGGTTGACCCCGCTGGAGCGGCTGGACAGGTAGGCGCCCTGGATAATCACTTTGCCCGCGCGGGTCAGGGTGATACTGGCCTTGCCGCAACGCAGCACGATCTCGCGTTCGGCACTCAATTCCAGGCGCTGGTCGTCCAGTTGCACGCAGGCAACCGGTGCGGGCGCCGCGGCCTGGCCAAGCAGGCGGCCGATCACTAGCGGGCGGAAAGGGTCGCCATCTTCGAACATCAGCGCCACCTGGGTGCCGATGTCCTCAGGGGCGAGCAGGGTGGTGCTGCGGGCGGCGATGCTCTGTTCCCCGGGGCAACCGGGGTAGATCACCAGGGGCGCGCTGGCCTGCGGCACGTCGAGCAGGACGCCAATGACCACGCCATCGATGCGGGCCTGGGTGGGAAGTGGGTATTGAACCGTCATACGCGTTACTCCTAGTTTTGCAGGATCTTGCGTCCCTTGATCACCACGTTCTTGTTGGCCTTGATGTTGATCGCGCCAGAGCCGTCTATGGTGATGTCCTTGCCGCGGATGCTGATGGTGCCGTCCTTCTTCATGACGATGCTGGCTTTGCCGGTGGTGATGGTCACCGAGTCACCGGCATCGATGACAAGGTCCTTGCCCACCGTCAGCGCATCGTCGTTGTCGATATCGGTCGTACGTCCTGCACCGACCTTGCGCGATTCGTTTGCCTTTACCGTGGTTGAAAGATTGGCACCCACGTCCACCGAGCGGTCGGCGCCCACATTGGTCGACTGGTAGAGGCCCACATTGACGTTTTGGTAGGCCCCGACATTCACCGTTTGAAAGGCACCGATGACAACTTCCTGCGCTGCGCCGATGGCGATCGTCTCGTTGATACCTACCGCATGGGTGCGCTGCAGGGTCACGGTCGCGGTTTCGTTGGCGCCGACGCTGATCGTGCGGTTGCTGCCAATGTTGATGGTCTCGTTGCTGCCGACGCGTTCCGTACGGTTGACGCCAATGGTGATGGTCTCGTTGTTATCGACGGTTTCGGTGCGGTCGTGTTTGACGTGCACGGTTTCGTCGTTGTCGATGGTCTTGTTGCGGTCGTGGCCGACCCAGTGGGTCTCGTCGTTCTCGACCTCGATGTCCTGGTTCTTCTCGGCGTGGATAAACAGTTGCTCCGCGCCTTTCTTGTCTTCCATGCGGATTTCATTGAAGTTGGCCGGTGAGCCGCCCTTGCTTGAACGGCTCTTCACGCCGCTCTGGGTGGCATTGGCCGGCAGCGTGTAGGGCACGGTCTGTTCGGCGTTGTAGACGCGGCCGGTGATGATCGGCCGATCCGGGTCGCCTTCGAGGAAACTGACAATCACTTCCTGACCGATTCGCGGGATCTGCATCGCCCCCCAGTTCTTGCCGGCCCAGGCCTGGGAGACGCGCATCCAGCAGGAGCTGTTCTCGTTGGATTGGTCGTGGCGATCCCAATAGAAGTGCACTTTGACCCGGCCATACTGGTCGGTCCAAATCTCCTCGCCCTCGGGGCCGACCACCACCGCGGTCTGCGGCCCTCGGACAATCGGCACGGGGGTCAGGGGGAGGGGGTGGAAAACCTGGCTGGCATCCATGCAAGCGAGTTCGCCCACGAACTGCTCGGAGAGATCCTGGGTGCCACTTTCATAGGGCTCCTGGTGGATGTGGTAGCGCGCGCTGACCACCAGGTATTCGCGGTTCTGGTCGTCGCGCTCGTAGCCGGTCAGCGTGAACAGGTGGCCGGAGCCCAGCCCGCGGGCACGGCCGCGCAGTTGTACGCGCTCGAACTGGCTGTGGATGGCTTCGATGCGGGTACGCGCATAGTGCTCGCCGTCGTTGCTCTGTGCGTATTCACCGGGGTAGTCGTAGAGCGGGTAGTCGCCGTTGCTGTGGCTGCGCGACACACTGGAGCGCACCCCAAGGTTGGCACGGGGGCGCTGGAAGTCGTAATCGTTGAGCTCCAGCGAACCGGGTTGGACTTCCCGCGCCAGTTGCCAATCGTAGAAATGATCGCGCTCGCGCATTTGCCGATCGGGCGGGTAGAACGGCACTGAGTCGTAATCTGCCACCGTGGAGTGGGCGCCATAGGCGTCGGCCAACACCAGTACATGACGCGCTTGCTCATGGCGGAAGTAGTAATAGATCCCTTCCTGTTCCATCAAGCGGCTGACGAAGTCGAAGCTGGTTTCGCGGTACTGCACGCAATATTCCCACTGGCGGTAGCTGCCGCTCAGGCTGTCTTCGAAATCGGAAAAACCGAGGTCGCGGAACACCTGCTTGATGATGTCCGGCACCGTATTGTTCTGGAAAATCCGGCAATCCGAGGTGCGCGTGAGCAGCCAGAACCAGGGCCGCAGGCTGATGTGGTAGCCGGCGAACTGGCCGTGGCCGGTCAGTTGTCGACAGCTGCAGGCAATGCCGTGGAAGTAGCGTTTGCCGCCGTCGTGCAGCTCCAGGGTCAGGCCCATCGGCTTGCCCAGCAAATGGTCGAACGTGATCGCCCGGTCTTCGGAGGTGAGGTTCAATTCATAGTGGAACAACCGCCCCAATTCTTCGTTGCCTTCCATGCTCCGCAGCAGCAGGACATCGCCGCCGAGGGGGCAGTTGACCTGCACCAAACGGTTGTTTTGCGTGATTGCCATGCACGGCTTCCTCTGCCTCGTGTTTGGGCGTCAGTCGGCCGTCTCGAATACATAACGCAACGTACGACTGAATCCGTTTCCAGCGGATTAACCTTCTGCCCAACGCCTCTTTGGCGTCATCTCTAACCCTTACAATTCAAGGAAGTGTTAGCGCTGTTCAATGCTTGTCAAGAAACTCTCCGACCAGTGGGGTGAACACTGAGGCGTTTCAAGATCGGTGATCGGAGGTCATTATTTAGTTTCTTTGGTTATAGGCTTTATTCTAAAAAGTGAGTACCCGCGCAATTTATTCAGGCGCGAATTCAGTCGTGCTTATGAAGAGCATCTTTCAAAGTTGCGTAAAGGATGAGTACTGTAAAACTAAAGTTCGCGCACTTTTAACCACTGAAGACCTGATGACAGCAGAACCGACTATCCTTTCGGATAGTTAACGCTGCACTCTTGGCAAAAAGGGACGCCATGCCAGACTATGATCGCGCCATCGGCTCCACACCCGGCATTCCATGCGGTGATCGAACCTGTCTGATCGGGCCCTGGTTACTCAGGCCCTGGCTACTCCGGATGGCTTCAATTACGGTTTTCTGTCTTTTCACGGCAACACCCGGATACGGCCAGAACCTGCCAACCGCGGCAGGTGTCGAAAACGCCACGGTAACGGTGATTCAAGCGCAGGAAATCGTTTCCAGGGCCACCCTTGAAGCCGTTCGCTGGAGCGGCCCTGAGTCCGGCCCGAAAGCCCAGCGGGGCAAGAGCATCGCCCTTGTCGCAGAGGATTTGCGTAACGGAGGCATCGTCGGTGTCGCGCAGGGCGCTCGCGAGGCAGCCAAGGCGATGGGCTGGACGCTGAAGATATTCGATGGTGCTGGATCATCGGCCGGGCGCGCAAAGGCCTTCTCCGATGCGCTGGCAGAGAAACCCGACGGCCTCATTCTGTGCGGTTCCGATGCCCTTGAGAACAATGCGGCGCTGATCCTCTTCGCCAACAGGGATGTGCCGGTGGTTGGCTGGCACGCCGGGGCACGCCCCGGGCCGATTGATGGCACACCGGTGGCCATGAACGTCACGACCGACCCGCTCGAAGTGGCTCGCCTTACGGCCATGGCGGCAGTGGCACAGTCAAACGGACACGCCGGCGTAGTCATCCTGACCGACTCCAAGTACAGCATCGCCATGGCGAAAGCCAAGGCCATGGAAAACGTCATTCGGGCCTGTCGGGAATGTACGTTGCTGGAAGTGCGCGATGTGGCGATCTCCGAAAGTGGCGAGAAGATGCCGGCGCTCACCAAGGAGCTGCTTCAGCGCTATGGCAAGCGCTGGACCCACGCGCTGGCCATCAACGATATCTATTTCGACTACTCGATTGCCTCATTGACCAACGCCGCAATGCCCAGTGACGGCATCAGTCTGTTGTCTGCCGGTGATGGCAGCGCTTCGGCTTTCTTGCGCATACAGGCAAAAACCTACCAGACCGTTACGGTGGCCGAGCCGCTCAACCTGCATGGCTGGCAAGTGATGGACGAATTGAACCGGCTGTTTGCAGGTCAGCCGGTGAGCGGCTTCGTAGCGCCGATTCACCTGGTCAATGCCGACAATATCGCCTTCGACGGCGGGAAGAAATTCCAGTACGACCCTGACAATGGCTATCGAGACATCTATCGCCACCTATGGAATCCCTGACATTGGACGTTATTTCCCGGCTAGGACGCCGGCTATTGCCGCAGTCGTTGCGCGCACAGTTCACACTGGCGTTCCTGACGCTGGCGCTGCTGATCCTGGCGGGTGGTGCCACAGCGGTCTACGCGTTGCGCACGTCAAACAGCGCCACCCGCCAGCTGACGGATGAACGACTGGTGCGCATGCAAAATGGGCAAGACATGGTGCAGCGGACCTTGCTGATCGAACGCCAGACCGATCAGCTTCTGACAACCCGTTCCCCCGACGCCCTGCGTTCAAGCTATGCGGCAACCGTCGAACAGCTTGAAGCCCTTGATCAACTGGTGCAGGAACTGACTGCCGCGAACAGTGGCGAGGCGATACTCGACATGCATCAGTCGAGTCAGATGTTCCGCAATACCGCCAACATTGTTGCGCAGCTGCGAGAAAGCCTGCTGCAAACCGAGGTCAGCTTCGAGCAAGCCCTGGAGGATCACGCTGCCCGGTTAACCGCGACCAAGACCCGGGCCAGCCTGGAACTGGCGGTGTTACTTTTCGGTCTGCCGCAGGCTAATGACAGCGATGCCGTGCAACGGCTGCGGATCCGATATGAGCGCCTGTCACGCGCCGCTGGCAAGTTACCCGACGCTGATGTGGAAACGCCCGATCTCTTCTCCCAGCGCCTGAGGCTCATCAATCAGCACAACGTCATCCAGCGCTTCAATGAGGAGTTGAAGAATGAGGCCGGGGTTCTGGTCGCGGTGGCCCGTGCGCAATCCAGTGCTTACACCGAAGACTATCGCGAAGCCGTGCAGCGCCTGGTCGAGGCCTCAAATCGTAGCCAGCAATGGGTGCTGATCATGTTGGGCGCCAGCCTGGTGTTCGCCTGGTTCGTGACCCGGGTCTTCATGGGCCGTCATGTGCTCGTGCGCCTGAATGAAATAAGCCGGCAATTGCGTCAGGAACGCACTGACAAAACGCATTTGATGATGGTGGAACATGGGAAAGACGAGATCGGCAACATGGCTCGCGCGGTGAATCAATTCCTCAAAGACCGTCTTCAGCTGGAAAAAAAAACGGTCCAATTGAGTATCGCCACAGAGCGGCTCGCCCTGCAAAACAACCGATTGGAGCAAGAAGCCATCATCCGTGCCGGACAAGGTCATGTCCTGGAGCTGATCGCCAGGAGCACCGAGCTTGCAGAAGTCCTCGATAGTCTGGCTCACCTGGTCGAGTCCCAACTGGAGGGGATGATGGTGTCCATCCTGGTGCTGGATGAGGATGGCAAACACCTGCTGCACGGGGCTGCCCCCAGTTTGCCGAAAGCCTATAACCAGCTCATCGACGGGATTGCGATCGGTCCAAACGTCGGCTCTTGCGGCACCGCGGTGTATCGACGAGAACCGGTCATCGTCACGGATATCGAGCTGGACCCGCTGTGGGAGGAGTACCGATCAGCCGCTGCGCCCTATGGATTTCGTGCCTGCTGGTCGACGCCGATTCTGTCCCATGAACGAAAGGTATTGGGTACGTTTGCCTTGTATTCCAACACCGTACGCAGCCCTAGCTCGACCGAGACGCGACTGATCGACATGGCGACACCTCTTGCCGGTATTGCGATAGAACGCCAACTGACCGAAAAGCGCATTCGCTATATGGGCGACCATGATGCACTGACCGGGCTGCCGAATCGCACACTGCTCGAAGACCGTCTCAAGCAGGCAATACTTTATGCCCAGCGCTACAGCCGGCTGGTGACGGTGGTGTTTCTCGATCTGGACAAATTCAAACTGGTGAATGACAGCCTTGGGCACAGTGCTGGAGACGTACTGCTGAAAACCGTCGCCCAGCGCATGCAGGAGTGTGTGCGCCGCACCGACACCGTCGTGCGACTGGGTGGCGACGAGTTTGTGATCATCCTGTTCGACCAGCCCTCAGACCTCGACGGCGTTACTCCAGCCCTGCACAAGATCCAGGAAGCCATCCTGCGGCCGATTCAGCTCAGCGGGCATACACTCCACGTCACCTGCAGCATGGGGTTGGCCACCTACCCAGCTGACGGCAGCGATACCGACACGTTGCTCAGCAATGCGGACGCCGCCATGTACCGGGCCAAGGAACTGGGTCGCAACAGTTACCAGTTCTATACGAGCGAGATGAATAACAAGGATCAGGGCAAGCTCGCCATGCAAGACGGGCTACGAAACGCACTCAACCATGACGAGTTCCTGCTGCTGTACCAGCCACAGGTGGATTTGCAGTCAGGTCAGATTATCGGCGTAGAAGCACTGATCCGCTGGCAGCATCCCGAACTCGGCATGGTGTCTCCAATCAAATTCATTCCGCAGGCCGAAGAGACCGGGTTGATCGTGCCCATAGGCGATTGGGTGATTCATACCGCGTGCAGACAGAACAAGGACTGGCAGGATGCGGGCTGGCCGCCGATTACCATGTCGGTGAATATTTCAGCACGCCAGTTCATCGAAAGGGACCTGATCGACCGGGTGAGGCATGCCTTGCAAGAGACCGGACTGGACCCGATGTACCTTGAGCTGGAGCTGACCGAAAGTCTGATCATGCAAGACCTTCAGCAAGCCATCAGCAAAATGAAGGAACTGCAATCAATGGGGATCAGTCTGTCGATCGACGACTTCGGCACCGGCTACTCCAGCCTCGCGGCATTGAAAAGCTTCCCCATCGCAAGACTCAAGATCGACCAGTCTTTCGTGCACGATCTGCCCGACAACGAGAACGACAAAGCCATCGCTACCGCAGTGATTTCGTTGGGGCACCAACTGAACCTCAAGGTCATAGCCGAAGGTGTCGAGACCGAAGAGCAGCAAACCTTCCTGCGTGAAAACGGCTGCGATGAAATTCAGGGCCACTTTTTCAGCAGAGCGGTCAGCGCAGAGGAAATCAGTCTGTTACTGCGCACGCCCCGATTACCTCAACCGAGCCGCATTACCAGCCCTGACACGGTAAGGCGAAAACGCGATGTAAAACGTCCACGCAGTCCAATGCCCGGGCATTAATGACTTGGCGTACGGTAAAACGCTGCTGTGTCAGAAGTGGTCCTCGCACTACGAAGACAACGAGCCCCACCCCATTCAAAGGCTGCGCAGGCAGATTACGGGACGACCGGAAGACATCGTGAGATCGAACAGGGTGTGAGCGTCAGCTCGTAATCGAAGACTGCCTTACGGTTTCCAGATATCGACGTCTCTGGCATCTACCCCCTTGGGCAATAAACCTGCGGCAAAAAAGGCATCGGCGATTTTCTGCTGCTCACCCAACTGGTCACCATTCACAGGCTGTACCTGGTAGCTGCGATGGGTGTTGGCCGATTCGACTGTTGCCACATCGAGGTTGCCCCACAACGGGCTGAGTATTTGTGCCGCGTCACGTGGGTTGGTTTTTACCCAGTCACCTGTCTTGTGCAGTTGTTCGTAAACCAGCTTGAGGACTTCGGGATGCACCTTGGCGTAACTCGTGCTGGCCAGGTAGTAGCGTTTATAACTGGCCAGGCCTGTGCCGTCGGCCAGGGTGCGCGTCGGCAGTTGACGTTGCGCGCTGGTGAGGAAGGGTTCCCACGTGACCCAGGCATCGACCTTGTTGTTCTCGAAGGCTGCTCGGCCATCGGCGGGTGACAGGTAGGCCGGTTGGATGTCCGAAAAACCCAGGCCTGCTTTTTTCAGAGCAGCGATTAGCAAATAGTGGGAGCCGGCCGCCTTGGTGACCGCGACTTTCTTGCCTTTCAAATCTGCCAGTTGCTTGAGGGGCGAGTCCTCGCGCACGACGATCGCCTGGGCGGAAGGCGAGGGCGCTTCTTGCGCAAAGTAGGTCAACTTGGCCTGCGCGGCCTGAGCAAAAATCGGCACGGTGTCCGCCACGTCAGCGCTGATATCGACATTGCCGACATTCAGCGCTTCCAGCAGTGGCAAACCACTTGAAAACTCATGCCAGCTCACATCGATGTTCTTCTGCGCGAGGGTTTTTTCCAGCGTGCCTTGGGTTTTCAACAGGGTGATCAGAGTCGATGACTTCTGGTAACCGATTCGCAGCGTTTCCCGGGCCTGAGCCGGCAGGGTAAATGACAAGGTCAGGGCAACCACCAGAACGGCCAGCACCGGACGACGGAATTTCGCTTCAGCATTTTTTGTGGACTGTGGCATGGCGCACTCTGCATTCAGCAAGAGAGAAGGGCTATCTGCCATGAAGAATATGGTTATAAAAAAAATTTTATAAATATTTTTTGGGAATTAACTTAGTGATTTCAAATATTCAATTTAGGAATAAATAAATTATTATTTATTCCTTTGTTGTTGTGGCAGGAGGCGCACCTTAATGCCCTGCGCATCCAGTGCGAATAGCCACTGTGCTGATGGAGTTGCTCGGTGAGGAGTTGCTGGCGCAATCACAAGTGATCGAAGAGTTGCCGGGAACGGAATTGAAAGTGTCCCTTGAAAGAACCACCGCTGCGCCGCGACGTTTTCCTCGAACGTTCGGCGACTGCTTGATGACGCTTGAGCAGTCGCCTTCGGGCTATAGCGCCTTGCCGAAGCGGAATGAAGCGCCATAAGCCGAGTCGGGTAAATGGCTGCTGCCATCTTCCCTTAACCTGGACCTGAAGGTACCGCTTTGCGGCTGGGTTCTGTAGAGACCGCGCTTCTGTAATTCGGGAATGATCAACTCCACGAAATCTTCGAGTGTGCCAGGGCTGATCAACGGATTGATCATGTAGCCGCTGGTGCCGGAAATGCGCGCGTGTTCTTCGATCCGGTCGGCTACCTGTTGTGGAGTGCCCACCAGGATCAGGTCGCTGCCGCGGGTGACCTTGGCAAAACGTTGCTTCACATCCCCGGCGGTCAACGGCTTGCCACTGCCATCGGGGCGCATGACATAGGACGTCAGCCCTTCGGTGTGGGTCGACAATGCATCGCTGTCGGCATAGCGACTGATATCGATACCTGTGTCGCCTGCATAACTGACCAGTTGCGCCTGAAGGTGGTAGTTGCTTTGCAACGCCTCATATTTGCGCTGGGCTTCAATTTCGGTTTTGGCGGTGACGATGCGCAATACAGTCAGGGACTTCACATCCTCACGCTGGCGACCGAGCGCCTGGGCCTTGGCCCATATGTCCTCCAGGCCCTGACGGATTTCCTGAGGGTTGGATTTGGCAATGAAGATCAGTTCAGCGTGCTTGGCGGCGAACTCGCGACCGCGACCCGACCAGCCGGCCTGGATCAGTAGCGGTGTGCGCTGCGGCGACGGTGAAGTGAGGTGCGGCCCGGCGACTCGATAGTGCTCGCCGACGTGGTTAATCGGCCGTACCCGATCACCCAGGGCATACAGCTGATGAGCTTTGTCCGCGACCACCGCATCGTCGGCCCAACTGCCTTCCCACAGCTTGTACACCACATCGAGAAATTCTTCGGCGCGTTCGTAGCGGTCATCGTGTTTGATCATCTGTTCAAGGCCGAAGTTACGCGCGGCGCTGGACAGGTAAGAGGTCACGATGTTCCAGCCCACCCGGCCGTTGGTGAGGTGGTCCAGGGTGCTGAAGCGCCGAGCGTGGGTGAAGGGGTGTTCATAGCTGGTGGTGACCGTGACGCCGAACGCAAGGTTTTCGGTGACCGCGGCCAGGGCGGGAATGATCATCAGCGGGTCGTTGGCCGGAGCTTCCACGGCCCACTTCATCGCGGCATTGGCATTGCCGCCAAAGACGTCGTAGAAACCCAGCACGTCGCCGAAGAATAGCATGTCGAGGTTGGCTTGATCGGCGATGCGCGCCAGGTTCGACCAGTAGCCCAACGAGTTGATTGCCAGACGCTCGTCAGCCGGATGCGTCCAGAGGCTCGGCGCACCTCCACATCCCACACTGGCTTGTTCGTAGAGTGCAAACAACAGAGGTTTTGGATCAGCCATCATGGCTCCTGAACAAATTTAAAGGGACGTTTCTGTATCAGCTCCAGCGCATAGATTGAAACGCACTATAAAAACAATATGTACTTCTTTAATGGAATAAGAGCCTTGTGTCAGGCTATATGGAACCTAAGCCTCAGGCGCCATCCTTACCGGGCTCGGCATTGCTCAGAATGAATGGCTGCACTTCGAAATACCCTGCGATCTTTTGCTCTTGCTCTGCGCGCCCGAGGAGTCAGAACGCGTATTGCAGGCGGGTGTAGTAGTAACCGCCGGTGAAGCCGAAGGGTGAATAGCTGCCCCAGTTATCGCCGAACGAAGAGTTGCTTACGCCGATATGGTCGGGGTACTTGTCGAACAGGTTCTGTGCGCCGACGGCCACGGTCAGTTGTTTGTTGATCGCATACGCCACGTCGAGGTCGGTGATCCATTTGGCCGAATACTCGCGATCCAGGCTTGGATCGCTTGAGCTGTTGACCTCGGTGTAGGTGCCATAACGGGTCAACCGCAGATTGACGTCGAAGTCGCTGATCGCCCAGTCGGCGGAGAAGATCATCTTGCTGCTGGGGGAGGTTTTGGTAATCAGCGCTCGCGATTGGCGTCCGAGCAACTGGAAGTTACTGCCCAGGGCGGTCAGTTGTGATGGTGTGTCGTTGACGCTGAGAATTTGCGTGTGGTTGTAGTTCAGCGCCGCGGTCCATCTCACCGAGCCGAACTGGTTCAGGTTCTGCCGGTAATTGCCGACCACATCGACCCCGGACGTTCGGGTGTTGGCGCCGTTGGTGAAGTACTGCGCGCCGGCGGTGGCGGGTACGCCGATGCTGTCGAGCAGGGCCGCGACGCCCGGTCCCTGGAAGCGTTCGCTGAGTACCAGGCGGTCACGCAGGTTGATCACGTAACCGTCCACGGTCAGGCTCAGGTCTTCGCTGGGAGTCAGGGCGAAACCGAGACTGAAGTTGGTCGAACGTTCGGGTTTCAACGACTCGGCCCCAAGGGCCTGGGCGCCGGCCGAATCCACCGGCAGAATCACGTAGTTGTAAGACTGGTAGACGCCATTGATGGTGTCGAACCCGGTCGAGCGCGCGGTGAATATCTGGTTGGCCAGCGACGGTGCGCGAAAGCCGTTGCTGATGGTGCCGCGCACCGAGAACACCGGGTTGAACTCATAGCGGGTACTGAGTTTGCCACTGCGAGTGCCACCGACGCCTTCGTTGTAATGCTCGTAACGCGCGGCGACGCCGAGGTACCACTGTTCGACAGGGTAGAAACCCAGGTCTACGTAGCTGGCGACGCTGTTGCGGCTGACTTTTTGTGCGTCATCAGGGCTGATGCCGTTGGTGACCTGAGCGCCCGGATCCGGCCGTTGGCCGGCGCGTGGATGGCCGGCGGGAAACACGTAGCCGCCATCGATATACGAGGCTTCGGAGCCGGCGCGGGTCTCATAGCTTTCACGTCGATGCTCGAAGCCGAAGGCAACATCCAGCGGCTTGGCCAGGCCGATTTCGTAGCTGTTTTTCAGGTCCAGGTTGCTGGTCAACTGGTCGGCGATGTAGATGCCGGAGGTGAACTTGTTCGGGGTGTTTTCACCCAGCGACGGGTTCTGGTTGTCGTAGGTGCGTTGCTTGGCGTAGTTGCGCCCGTAGGTGCTGCTCAGGTCCCAGGCCCAGCCGCCGAAATCCTCGCCCTTGGCACCGAAGGCGGACTGGAAGTCGGTTTCGTTGATCAGCCAGTAAGGACTGTAACCGTCGGGATAGCCATTGGGGCCGGTGGTGATGGTGTTGCGCCCATTGGGCAGACGGAAGTTCTGGCCGTCATTGTTCTCCCGGGTGGCCAGGGTCGAGAACGAATAAAGGGTGACGGCATCGTTCAGTGGCAGGTCGAGGTTGTAGGCGACATCGGCCAGTTGGCTGCGGGGCAAGCCGTAGCCTTTGTAGGTGTGGTGGCTGGCATCGGCCTCGCGCGGGTCGGGCGAACCGTCGGCCTGCGGATAGTAATGCGCACTGTAGCCATTGCTGCCGGCCTTGTTATCACGCTCCTGGTAGCGAGTGTCGAGCGAGACATTGAGCACACCGGCTTCGCCGACCTGAAAACCATAATTGAGCGCTTCCTGCGCGGTCCCGCGTTTACCATCGTAGCCTTGGCCGAGGGTGGTGTCGGAACTGCCGCCGGTGGTCTGCTTGAGGATGATGTTGATCACCCCGGAGATCGCATCCGAGCCGTACTGTGCCGCCGCGCCATCGCGCAGCACCTCGATGTGATCGATGGACGCCACCGGGATCAGGTCGAGATCGCTGGGCGCCGCGCCGCTGTTGATGCCGTTGATGTTCAGCGTGGCGCTGGTATGCCGGCGTTTGCCGTTGACCAGCACCAACACATGGGACGCGGTCAGTCCCCGCAGGGTCGCCGAGCGAACCACGCCGCTGGCATCCCAACCAGCACGGTCGGGCAGGTTGAAGGAGGGGATGAATTTGCTCAGCGCCTCCAACAAACTCGGTTTGCCCACCGAACGCAATTGTTCTCCGGTTACCACGTCGATCGGTGTCGGGCTGGTGGTGACGGTGCGTTCGACAGTGCCACGGTTACCCGTGACGACCACGGTGTCGAGGGTCGGTGAGGTGCTTTCGGCAGCCTCGATGTTGAACGAAGCCAAGCCGCAGGCAATCGACAGCGGCAGTAATAACGGACGGTAAGTCGGCGCCGTGCGGCGCGCTGGGCAGTTGAGCATCAACGTGGAACTCCGTGAATGTCGGATGATGGCCGTGTCACTTCTTGCGCGCGGCGACGGCTTCGATTTCGACCAGCCCGCCCGGCAACGGCAGGGCGACCACCTGCACGGCGGTGCGCGCCGGTTTGTTCGGTTGCGCGGTGCTGCCGAAGAACGGCGTATAGCCTTCCTGCAACCCGGCGAAATCGAGCTTGCCGCCCTTGGCCGGATCACCCACCAGGAACACCCGGAGTTGCACCACATCACCCAGGTCCAGGCCTTGGCTTTGCAGTACGCCTTTGAGCTTGTTGAGGATCGAGGTGGTCTGGGTTGCGGTGTCGCCATAGGCGGCGAAGGTATCCTTCGCTGCTTTTGGGTCATGCAGGTCGGCGAGCAGGCCACTGACGAACAGCAGGTCGGTTTGCGCCGGCACCGACACCGCCAGCGAAATCGGGAAGTTCGAGTTGGGCAGGGCGACGCGTTTGATCTCGTCGGCGTGGCTGCTGAGGGCGGTCGCGGTCATGAGGAGTCCTGTGAGCAAAGTCATGGTTTTCATCGGTCAGTCCTTTATTGGATTGGAAAAAGTCAGGCAGCAACGCCCGGTCGCTGGCGTTCGGCATGGCGGCCGATCAGGGAAACGATGCGTCGCGCCGAGTCGGCGGCGCTGTTCTGCCAGATGCCGACGCCACCATGGGCGAGGGCGTCGCTGGCCAGATACGTGCGGCCCTGGGGTTCGTTGAGGATCTGGTAAGCGCTCTCGCCGACCTCGTCATTGACGATCCACGGGCCTTTGCTGAAGGGCACCTTGGCCCAGTTGATGGCCACCGGTTTTTGCAGTTTGGTGCTGTGTCCGGGGTGCAGCAGTTCGACCGCTTGCCGCGAGGAGGCGAACTGTTCGGCGAGGGATTTTTTGCTGAAGGCCTGGGCCGATTCGCTGGTGTTGTAGGCCGCGACCAGAATGCCCTGGGCACTGTTCAGCCGATCACTGGGGTACCACAAACCTTTGACTTCATGGTCCAGATACGACAATCCGCCGTAGATGTTGAAGTCGGTTTCCCAGAAGCGCGGTGACTGCCAGGCGACTTTGTTGGCCTGATCGCTTTGTGCGCTGAGAATCGCTTGCTTGAAGGGGGCACTGAAGTTGCTCGGTAGTTTGGCCAGCAACGGCAGGGGCACAGTGACGATGGCGTAATCGGCGCTCAGAGTCTGGTCTGTGCCGGTCTTGCGGTTCCGGTAGGTGATGCGGCTGCCGTTTTCGGAGGTCTGAATATCGCTGACTTCGGCGTTGAAACGCACCGCATCCTTGAGCTTGTCGTAGAGCGCGTAGGGAATCCGGTCCATGCCGCCAACCGGTTGGAACATGGTCGAGGAAAACTCCGGGATTTCATCGAACACCAACGCACCCCAGAGCTTGGGGTTGAGCAGGGTCTGTAGCTCCAGCGGTGCACGGGTGATGCCGGTTTGATCGCCGGCACCGGGGATACGGGTGTAACCCGAGCGCACCGAACCTTTGTACTTGAAGTCGGCGTTGAGGTCGCCATAGACCTTGAGGAAGTTCAACAGTGCCTGACGGTCGTCGACGCTCAAGTCCTGGTCCAGGGCTTTGCGGCTGACGGTTCTCGCCAGCAGTTCCGATAGTTGCCCGCGAGTGTCGTTGACCGCCTGGCGCAATTGGAAGGCCGGTCGTTTCGGGTCCGGCAAGGCCAGTGCGTTGCGGCTGCTGTTGACCAGCACTTGCAGCTCCACGCCCAACTCGCGGCAGTAGCCGAGGATCGTTTGGTGATGGCTGGGAATGCGCGCGGGACCGGCGTTGAAAAAGTGCCCGTCATCGAAGTCGACGGTCTGGCTGACCCCGTCGTCGAAATCGACTTTGGTGCCACGCCGCAGGGTCCAGTTGCGTCCGCCCACTCGCTCTCGGGCTTCGAGTATGGTCACGGTAAAGCCAGCCTTGCGCAGTTCATAGGCACTGACCAACCCGGAAATACCGGCGCCGACCACCACCACATGCTTGCCTTTGCCACTGCTGCCCAGTTGCAACGGGTTGAAGCTCGCCGCCACGGCCTGAGGTGTGAGCCCCAGCGCGCCGAGGGCGCCGACAGCAGCGGAATAGCCACCGACGGCGGCAATACGGGAAATCAGTTCTCTGCGGGTAAAAGCCATCGTGGTGCTCCTTGCGTTCAGGCGGTAAGGAATCCGGTGTTCGCGCTAGGGGTTAAAGGTCGTAGCGCACGGACAACAAGAGGGTTCGTGGGTCGTTGATGGAGTAGAAGCGGGCACCGCTGGAGGGCACGTAGCCGACCGATTGCGGGTAGGCGCGGTCGAGCAGGTTTTTCACCGCCAGCGTGGTGGTCCAGTGACCGTCGCCGGAGATGTAGCGGGTGTTGGCGTTCCAGAAGGTCTGCTGGGGGATTTCCTGGACGTCGTCGTTGAGCGCGTTGGCGTAGGACTTGGTCTGGAACTGGGCATCGGTGCCGGCCAGCCAGGTGCCGGGCAATCCGGCCGGGATGGTGTAGTTGAGGCCGACGCTGGCGTTCCAGCGCGGCGAGAACACCAACTGTTTGCCGTTGGCATCGACACCGGCACCGCTGGCATTTTCGAAGTCGTCGTACTGGCTTTCCAGGTAGCCGAGGTTGGCGGTCAGTTGCAGATCGTTGGTCAGTGCCGTCAGGGTTTCCAGCTCGACACCGTAGGTGTGTGCCTGGCCAACGTTGGTCCGCAGGCTGACACCCAGCGCCGGGTCGTAGGCATTGGTTTGCAGGTCTTTGTAGTCGTTGTAGAACAGCGCGACGTTGGCCCGCAGGCGCTGGTCGAAAAAGTCGCCCTTGAAGCCGGTTTCCCAGGTGGTCACGTCTTCCGGCGAGAACGCTTGCTCAGCCGCGGCCCGGGTTGGCGCACGGTTGTCGTAGCCCCCGGCCTTGAACCCTTTGGCGACGTAGGCGTATTGATTGAGGTGCGGCGTCCAGGCGTATTCGAAGCCGAGTTTCGGGCTGGTGGACTGCCACGACTTGCTTGATTCTGCGGTGAAGTTGGTCCCGGTGATCTGCCGGTTGGTATTGATGGCGTAGTTGGTGTACTCGAAGTTTTTGTGCTCGCGGGTAAAGCGCAGGCCAGCGATCAGCGACAGCTGCGGCGTGATTTTGTAACTGCCCTGGCCGTACAACGCGTAGCTTTCAGTGTTGGTCGTGCTGTATTGGCCCTGGCCGATGACCCGGTTGCGTGCAACGGAATAGGTAAGGTTGTCGCGGTCCGCTTCGAACTTTTCGCGGTACAGGTACAGGCCGGTGCTGAAGCTGAATTTGTCGTAGTCGCCGTTGAGCTGGAATTCCTGGGTGGCGTAGTCCTGCCTGTAGGTGATCAGGTTTTGTTGGATCAGCGCCGCTTGGCCCGAGTTGTCGTAGTCCACCGGCTGGTTGAACGCCGAATAAGCGGTCACTGATTTGAAGTTCAGGTGGTCGTCAATGACGTAGATAGCGCGCAGCACCGAGCTGCCTTGGTCGAGACGGTTCTTCGGGTCGAGGCTGCTGTAGCTCTTGAATTTGTCGAAGTGGCCGTTGGCATCAAACGGCGTGTAGCTAGTGGTGTCGCCACGGTCGAAGGTGCCGGCCAGGGTCAGTTGCACATCCCATGGCGAATCAATGGGGTTGAAGCGTAGCTTGCCGCGGTAGGACTGGATGTCGACGTTGTTCACATCCTCGCCACGGGTCGGGTTGGAGACGGTGCCGTCACGGGTCAGGCGAATCGCCGAAAAACTGCCGAACAGCGCGTTGTCCACCAGCGGGCCGCTGATCAGGAACCGACCGTTCTGTGCGTTGTAGTTGCCGGCGCCGAGTTCGAAGAAACCCCTGGTTTCCTGGGTCGGATCGCGGGTGATCACACGGATCGCACCGGCGCTGCTGTTGCGCCCGTAGAGCGTGCCCTGCGGGCCACGCAACACTTCCACACGCTCGACGTCGTTGAAGTCGAGCATCGAGGAAATCGCCCGTGGGATGTACAGGTCATCGGCGTACACCGCGACGGCTGCCTCCTGGATCGGGTCGGTTTCGCCGATACCGCGTATCCCGTAGGTCTGGGCGCTGTAGGAGATCGACTGGCGGCTGAGGGTCAGGTTTGGCACTTGCCCGGAGAGGTCGCGGATGCTTTTGATCTGCTTGTCTTCAAGGGCTTTTTCGTCGAACGCGGAAATCGCCAGCGGGGTCTTTTGCAAGTCCTCGGTATGGTGTTCGGCGGTCACGGTGACCACGGGCAGGGCTCCCTCCCTGCCGGCTTCTTCGGCCTGGGCCGACAGCCCGAAAATCGCCAGCGACACGGCCAGCGGCAAACGGTTTGTACTGAAAATGTTGTGCATGGTGAGCCCCGGGTGTGTGAGTGCTGCGTTGGCGTCGTTATGTTTTTTTTCGGCAAAGCGTTGCCCGGGCCATGGGCCGCAGGCCTTGGCGGTGGGGCGGCTTGAGCCGGTTTTCAGGTTTGGGTGTGGCGATTGACCGTGGGGTGGTGTCGGCCGGAAAAACGTACAGTTCCGTGGGCCTCCACCTGGTCAGGGGTCGGTGATGGTTGTAACAGTATTTGTATAGATAGGCGCTGTAAAAGTCCGATTAGTTATAAGTTAATTATAAAAAATAGGCATTAAGTGTTGTATTGAAATGCGTAAAACTGATGTTTATGTGGGGTAGTTAAAACGCATTCGCGGGCAAGCCACGCTCCTACAGGGGAATGCATTCCAACTGTAGGAGCGTGGCTTGCCCGCGATGACGGTAGATCGACTGGACTCAATACCCGCGTTGTACGTTCGCCTGATTTTCCAACGCCAAACCATTGAGATAACGCTCAAGATTGGCCAGGAAACTGTCAGCAATATCATGCCGACTGTTGGTGGAAATCGCCGAGGTATGGGGTGACAAGCGCACCCGTGGATGGATGTACAACGGATGTCCGTCCGGCAGTGGCTCAGGCTCGGTGACATCCAGCGAAGCCAGGCCGATCGTTCCGCTGTCCAGTGCTTCAAGCAACGCCCCGTGATCCAGCAGGCCACCACGGGCGATGTTGATCAGGTGCAGGCCGGGTTTGGCACTGGCGAGCACGGCGCGGTCGACGATATGCCGGGTCGCCTCGGTCAACGGCGCGGCCAGCACCAGATGGTCGGAGCGGGCGAACAGTTCATGGATGTCACGCACCGCCTGCACGCCTTCGACCTCGAACGGCGTCTGACTCTGTCGCAACGCCAGCACCTGGATGCCCAAGGCATGGGCCTTGCTCGCCAGGCTGCGGCCGATGGCGCCGAAGCCGAGAATCCCCAGCGTGCTGCCCTTGAGCGGGGTCAGCGCGCTGAAGTTCCATTGCGAGTCGTGCACCCAAATCTCCGGCAGACGCTTGGCGGCGGCGAAGATCGTGGCCAGGGCGAATTCGGCGATGTTCTCGGCGGCACTGCCCCGCGACGTGCTCACCGGCGGGCCGTTGAACAGCCATTGCGGGTAGAAGTCGATGCCCGAAGACACCACCTGAATCCACCGCAAGCCATACGGCCAACCCGGTGGCGGCGTGTCCGGTGCCAGATAGCCGCGCACATTGATCGGCCGCGCCAGCAAGATGCTGACCTCCGCCGGCAGGTCGCTGGGCACTCCGATCGGCACGCTGATGACCTTGGCCCCCAGGTGTGTTTGCTCAAGGCGCTGGCGGATCACTTCGTTGAAGTCTTCATCCAGTTGGCTGGCGATAACGAGCTGGCTCATGGGCGCTCCTTTGGTTGGCGCTGGGCGAAGACCGCTTTACCGACGCCTTGTAGAACGGCGTCATTTTGAGGGGTGTGAACACGGCTGCACAGCACGTCGCGGTAATGCCGTTGCAGCGGATTGTGGCGTGACAGACCGGGATTGCCGGATGCCTCGATGGCCAGCTCGACGGCGCGGATGGCGTTGCCGGTCACCAGGTATTTCAGCTGCGCCGCATTGCTGGCCGGTGTGTGACCGTTTGCGGCGGCGTCGAGCAGGCTGCGGTTGGCGAACAGCAGGGTGTCGATGTGCCCGACGGTTTCCTGAAAGCGCGGCAGGGTCGAGAGCGCTGCGCCGAGGTTGGACGGCTTGCGTGTTTCCAGCCAGCCCACCAGCCAGTCGCGAGCTGCCTGGGCGACCCCGTCATAGACCGATGCCAGCAACACCGACATCCACAGGAAGCCATCGGCATCGAGCTCGGGTTGCGGGGCGCTCCAAGGGCTGACGCTAACCGCGTGGTCCAGCGGCACCAGCACATTGTCGAACACCACTTCATGGCTGCAGGTGGCGCGCATGCCCAAGTGGTCCCAGTCTTCGATGATGCTGATGCCGGGGGTGTCCTTGTGCACCAGCCAGGTGCCGACCAGTGGGTCTTCATCGTTGCTGCGTGCCCAGACACTGAACCAGGTCAGGCCATGGCTGCCGGTGGAATAAATCTTTCTGCCGCTGATCCGCCAACCGGCAGCGGTGCGCCGGGCGATGGTCGCAGGCAGGCCACCACGCGCTGGAGTGCCGAGATCGGGCTCGACCCGCAGGGCGTTGATCAACGCGCCTTGTTGGACCGCGTCTCGCGCCACTTGCAGGCGCAGCGCTTCGGGCCAGGTTTTACTGTCCTGCAAGCGTGCGTGCTGGATGTACTGCATCACCAGGATCAGCGCCGTCGAGGGCTCACCTTTGGCAATTGCGCTGATTGCGTTGCGTGCCTGGGCCAGATTCGCGCCGCCACCGCCGAGGGGTTTGGGGACGGTCAGGGCGACCAGCCCGTGCTCATGCAGCAGCTTGAAATTGTCATGGGGGAAGGCGCTGCTCTCGTCATAAACGTGGGCAGTGGCACCGAGTTGTTGGCCGATGCTTTCCAGCAATGCTTCGAAGTTGGCCGCTTCCACCGATCGCAGTGGCGGAGCGTGTTGAGAAGAAAGACTCATAGGAATTCACTCAATCAAAAGGTGAGAGCCGAAAGTGGTTCCACCACAATCAACTGTGGCGAGGGAGCTTGCTCCCGCTGGGTCGCGAAGCGGCCCCAAAACCATCCACCGCAGTGTTTCAGGCACACCCCGGTCACCGGTTTTGCGACTGCTTCGCAGCCGAGCGGGAGCAAGCTCCCTCGCCACAGGAATGTGGTGTTTGGCGATTTGATTCATCACGGCAGCAGCTTGAAGTTTTTGTCCCACAACGGACTCACATCGAGCCGTTCGCTCAGCACGCCCGCATCGAAGAACAGGTCGGCGACTTCCTGTTGTGAGGCGATGGCCTGGTCGTTTACTTCGATGATTTTGTAGGGTTGGCTACGGCTGTTGTGCATGTCGAGAAACACCGCTTTGTCGACGCCCAGCAGTTGCGCCGATTTGGTTGCCCAGGGTTCGGGGTTGTTGTTGATCCATTCCAGCGTGCGCGCCTGTCGTTGCAGGTAATCCTGGATCGCCTGCTTGCGCAGCGGGTCTTCCAGCGCGGCGGGCCGGGCGGCGATCAAGTAGTTGCCGGACAGGTAACCCAGGGCGGTTTTCAAAACGCGGGCGCCGCTGCGGAATTTCGCCAACTGGATGAACACGCCGTAGATCACCCAGGCATCGAGCTGGCCACTTTGAAACGCGGTGAAACCGTCCTGCGGAGTGAGCGCCACCGCCGTGATGTCGTTCAGGGTCAGGCCCTGTTCCTTCAACGCCTTGATCAGAAAATAGTGCGAGGTGGTGGAGCGCACATAGCCGACCCGCTTGCCGCGCAACTGGCCGACCGACTCGACCTTCGAGTCCTTGGGAATCAGGAACACCTGATTGTTCACGTCGCCTTGCAGCACTGCGATCAATCGCGGCTGGCGATGGCTCTGGATCGAGAAAATCGGTGGGATCTCACTCATATTGCCGAGGTCCAGGCTGCCCGAGGCCAGCGCTTCGACGATCAGGTTGCCGCCCGCGAACTCCGAATATTCGACTTTATAAGGCGTCGTGGCGGTGCCGGCGTCTTCGACGAAGTACGAGTCCTGGCCCCGGTAGGTGGCGACCCCCAGGGTCAGGTCCGAAAGGTTGGTGCTTTGGGCGAACACGCGTGAGGCGAGTCCCAGCGACGACAACCCCAACGCGCCGAGGGCGATGGAGCTGGCCGTCAGGAAGCCGCGCCGATTGAACTGTCCGTGTGTGATCGGTTTGGTCATGGTCAGGCCCTCGTCAGATGGCCGCCAGCAGCGGGTTGAAGGATCCGCTCACTGCCGCGCGTTTTTCTTCAGCCTGCGCGTAACGGTTGACGGGCACTTGCAGGCCAAGGTTGTCGCGCAGGGTGTTGCCGCTGTATTCACTGCGAAACAGCCCGCGCTTTTGCAGCACCGGCACCACGAGTTCAGTGAAATACTGCAGGCCGTCCGGCAACACCGAATTGATGATGAAGCCGTCGGCGGCGTCTTCCTCGAACCACTTCTGAATGGCATCGGCGACCTGTTCGGGTGTGCCGACAAAATCGCGCCGTGGCCGGGAGAAGCGCAGGGCCACTTCGCGCAAGGTCAGGCCTTCGTCTTTGGCCAGTTGCTTGATCCGGTCCGAGCCGCCTCTCTGGCTGTTGGAGCCCAGGTCGCCCAGTTCGGGGAACGGTGCGTCCAACGGGTATTGGCTGAAGTCATGGTCATTGAACGGTCGGCCGAGCGCGACAATGGCATCTTCGATGCTCACCAGCTCCACTGCCTGTTGATAGCGGCTTTCAACTTCCGCTTCATCGCGGCCAACAATCGGACGGATGCCGGGCAGGATCGACAGCTCTTGTGCGTCGCGGCCGAAGCCGTTGGCGCGTTTTTTCAGGTCCTGGTAGTAGGCGCGCGCTTCGTCGAAGCCCTCGGGGCTGACGAAAATCGCATCGGAGTTTTCGGCTGCGAAGTTACGGCCGTCTTCAGAAGTGCCGGCCTGGAAAATTACCGGCTGACCTTGCTGCGAACGGGCGATGTTGAGCGGGCCTTTGACCGAGAAGAATTCACCCTTGTGTTCCAGGGCGTGCAACTTGCCGGGGGTGAAAAACTCACCGCTTTGTTTGTTGTAGGCGAAGGCGTCGTCCTCCCAGGAGTCCCACAAACCCTTGACCACCGCCACGTGCTCCTTGGCGATACGGTAGCGCACGGCGTGGGGCGGGTGCTCGGCCTTGCCGAAGTTGTCGGCGGTGCCGCTGAGCCACGACGTCACCACGTTCCACCCCGCGCGACCGCCGCTGATATGGTCCAAGGATGCAAACTGCCGGGCGACCTGGAACGGTTCGGTGTAGCTGACGGTGACGGTCGCCACCAAGCCGATGTGCCGGGTGGTCGCGGCCAGGGCCGAGAGGATGGTCAGCGGTTCGAAGCGGTTGAGGTAATGCGGGCTGGACTTCTCGTGGATGTGCAGGCTGTCGGCGATGAACACGAAGTCGAACTTCGCCGCTTCGGCCAATTGCGTTTGCTGTTTATAGAAGCCGAAATTCACACTGGCGTTGGCCAGAGCCAGTGGGTGGCGCCATTCGCCCCAGCCATGGCCGACGCCATGGACCATTGCACCGAGTTTCAGTTGACGTTGTTTGCTCATGGTTTCTACTCCTGAATCCGTCGCATCGTTAGCGCGATGCCTGGTTAAGTTGCGCACGCGGGGCGTTGAAGCTTTTATCGAAGCCTTGGGAGACATCGATGTGTTTGGTGAGAATGCCTTCCTGCTGATAGATATCCGCGGTGGTTTGCAGACCGCTGATGACCTGGTCGTCAATCGCTACCGGCGCTAAGTGTGTGGCTTTGGCCACCGCCAGGTGCACCGCCAGCGGCAAGCCAGTGACTTGCGCCTGGGCGGCGGCAAACTCTTCGGGATGGGCGTTGGTCCAGCGGTAGGCACGATCGATGCGGGCAACGAAGTCGTCGAGTTGCTGGCGCTTGTCGGTGATGGCCTGGCGGGTGGCGGCCAGGTACAAGTGATTGGTCAGCAAGGTGTCGCCGCTGACCAGCACCTTGGCCTGGCTCTGCGTGGTGGCAATGGTGGTGTAAGGGTCCCAGGTCGACCAGGCGTCGGCGCTGCCGTTATCCAGCAGAATGCGCGATTCGCTGGGCAGCAGGTAAATGAACTGCACATCCTGGGTGCTCAGGCCGACATCGCGCAAAGCCTTGATCGCCAGGAAGTGACCGATGGAGCCGCGGGTAGTGACGATCCGCTTGCCCTTGAGGTCGCGGGCGTCGTTCAGCGGCGAGTCCTTGGGCGCGAGAATGGCCGTGGTGTAGCGGCCCTCGGCATGCACGATGCTGACGACTTTGAGCGGCGCGCCGGCCCCGAGGGCAAACACGTAGGGCGCATCGCCCAGACCGCCGATGTCCACCGCACCGGCATTCAGCGCCTCGCCCAACGGCGCGGCGGCGGGAAACTCGGAGAACTGGATTTCGTAGGGCACATTCTTCAGCTCGCCGGACACCTCCAGCAGTACCTTGAGCGTGGATTTCTGATTGGCCACCCGCAGCGGTTGCAGGTCGGCGGCTTGCGCCGTGGTGCCGAGGCTGAGGGCGACGGCCAGTAGTAGCGATTTGAAGGGCAGGGTGATGCGCATAACGGCATGCTCCAGGCGGGTCTTGCTGTTTCAGGGCACCTCCGCCTGGAGAAAGGGGTCGGTCCGAATTTAATGTCAGGTGGCTGATGTGCCCGCAAAAGGCACACGAGCCGGGGTGTTCAGATCACGAAAAAGCCATGGGTACCGTCGCGGGCCAACTGGTCCACCAGCCCGAATTCCCAATCCAGATAAGCCTGCATCGCTTCACGCGGGTTATCGGTGCCCTCGTAAGGGCGGCGATAGCGGTCGATGCGCGGCGAAGCCAAGTGAGTTTCGCCGTGCTCCAGCGGCAGTTGCGCGGCGATCCAGCTGGCAGTGCCGTCGCGCAGCAGAAACACCGATTTTCCGGTCAACGTTTCGACCTCGGCGACCGCCAGCCGCGCCAACTGGCTGCTGCCGCAGGTCAGTACATACCGCTGCGCCGGCGGTACCTTGGCCAGGGCTTCACGCAATTGCCCGCGCAATGCCCACCACGCGCCGGGGATATGGCGTTTCACGTAGTTGGCGCTGCTGGTGAAATCCAGCACCACGCTGTCACCCTCGGCCAGCCATTGAGACAGGGTTTCAGCGCTGATTTCCTCTACCTGCGGCGGCGTGGGAACCGGCGCCTTCCACGCACCTTTTTCACTGAAGTGCGCAGGCTGCAAGTCATCCAGCACATGCACCTCCCAACCCAATTGTGCGAGCCATGAGGCCGACATGTTGGCGCGCACGCCATCATCGTCGACCAGCACCAGGCGCGCGCCGCGCACACTGGCGAAGTGGTCGGTTTCCTGCACCAGTTGGCCGCCGGGCGTGGAGCGGGAAGCGGGCAGGTGACCAGCCTCGAATTCTTCCGGGGTGCGTACGTCGAACAGGTAAGTGCTGCGGCTCGGTTCCTGTTGCCAGCGTTGCAGGTCGGCCAGGGTGGCACGGCCCACCAGCGCTTTGTCGGCGACGCGACGGGCATCGCGGGCGGCGATGTGTCGATTCTCTTCGCTGGTCGGCGCGAATCGGCGCGATTGGCCGTGTTCCAGGGCTTGACCGGCGAGGGTCCAGCCGATGGTGCCGTTGCGCAAGGCTGAAACCGGGTTGGCGATGCCGGAGTTGACCAGCGACTGCGTGCCGATAATGCTGCGGGTGCGTCCGGCGCAGTTGACGATGATGCGGGTCGCCGGATCCGGCGCCAGCTCCCGGGCACGCAGCACCAACTCCGCTCCCGGTACGCTGATGCCGGTGGGAATGCTCATGGTCTGGTACTCATCGAAGCGCCGGGCGTCGAGCACCACCACATCGGCCTCGCTGTCGAGCAATGCCTGGACCTCTTCCGCCGCCAAGGAAGGCGTATGACGCTGGCTCTCAACCAGTTCACCAAAGGCTTTGCTCGGCACATTGACGTCGATGAACAACTCGCCGCCATTGATGCGCCAACCTTCCAGGCCTCCCTTGAGCAGCCTGACATTGACATAGCCCAGGTCCTGCAAGCGCTGCACGGCGATGCTCGCCAGGCCTTCGCCGTTGTCATAGACCGTCACCGGTGTATCGCGCCGGGGTATCCGTGAGTACACCTCAAGCTCAAGTTTGGACAGCGGAATGTTGGCAGCAAACAGTGGGTGCGCTTCGGCGAAGGGGGCTTCTTCGCGTACATCCACTAACGCCAGTTCTTCACGGTTCAGCAGCGCCTGGCGGATCTCGGCGTAGGAGCGGGTGAGTGCAGTGCTCATAAGGCTTGGCTCTCTTTGGACACATCCCAGATATTGGGGAGGACGGTGTTGGAATAACCGGAGATGAACAGTTTCTCGCTGCCATCGGGCTGGTACACCGCGCGGCGCACGGCGCCGATGTTGGCGCCATAGACATGGATGCTGATGGAGACCTGATCGTTGTAGGCGTTGCTGACTTGATGAATGTCGCCGATCCGGGGCGATACGGCTTCGACCTGGCCGGGGAGCAGATGAACCCGGTTGCCCTCGGCCACCAGTGTGCCGTCGGCGTGGCGTTCGAACCCCTGCGAATACTCCGCGCCGCGCAACATACCGATCAGCCCCCACACACGATGGTCATGGATCGGTGTGCTTTGCCCCGGCCCCCAGACAAAACTGACGACACTGAAACGCTGCCGTGAGTCGGCATGCAGCAGGTATTGCTGATAGCGCTCCGGGTCTGGTCGGGCAAAGTCTTCGGGCAACCAGTCGTCATGGCTAACCAGTTGAGCGAGCAGTTTGCCACCACGGTGCAGTAAATCGCCTTCGCGGGGGTTACTGTCGATCAGTTCCGCCAGGGCACCTATGAATGCTCTGAGTCTCTCTGGATGTCGGGCTTGGGTCATGGCGATTCCATCGTCCGTGTTGAAAAGTGATGTCATGATTTAAGCATAATGATTTTTCTTAATATGCTATTTTTTAATGATTAGGTTATAGCTGAAAGGAATTTAGAACCCTTGTGCATAGCGTTAGACGTTATCGATAGGCGCGCCGGGCTATCCAGATATCACCAATAGAACTATGCTTTTCAGACATCTTATTGACTGTTCTCTATGTGCGGGCCAAATGAAAATTGATGATATCGACGCCTTTGTCGAAGTGATCCGTTGCCAGTCCATCAGCCATGCCGCCGAGTCGCTGCAACTGACTCAACCCGCCATCACACGGCGTGTGCAGAACTTTGAGCAGGCGTTGGGCGTGGAGTTGTTCGACCGCAACACCAAGCCGCTCAAGCCCACGCTGATCGGCACGCGGGTGTACGAGCAGTGCCGTTTGATCCTGCGGGAAATGGATGCCTTGCGCGAACTGGTCGCCACCGACGCGCCGCCCACCGGGCTGTTGCGCCTGGGCGTTCCGCAAACCATCGGCGATGTGGTGCTGCTCGATGCACTCAAGCACCTGCGAATCGAATACCCCGAATTGCGCGCCCAGGTGGCCACGGGGTGGGGCAGTCAATTGGTCGGCAAAATCGAGCGCGGTGAACTGGACGCGGCGGCTGCGCTGTTCCCGGCCGGGAAGATTTTCCCCGACAACATTGTCGGTGAGTCGATCGGCAAGATGGAACTGGTGGTGGTGTGCGCCCAGGCGCAATTGCCCAAGCGTCCGTGCAAACTCGCCGACGTTTACCAGAGCGGCTGGATTCTCAACCCTGATGGTTGCGGCTTCCGCGCCGGGCTGCAACGAACCCTGTCGGACCAGGGCCTGGCCCTGCGGGTGAACCTGGAAACGTTCGGTACCGAGTTGCAGCTGGGCCTGGTCGCCGATGGCCTGGGCCTTGGGCTGGTGCCGCGTCCATTGCTGGAGCGCAGTGCCCACCGCGAGCAATTGGCGGTGATGCCGCTCAAGGACTTCAAGCCGCTGATGGACCTGTGGCTGATCTATCCGCATTTTCTCGGCAACCTGCAAGGGCCGGTCGACGCCTTTGGCAAACTGGTTGCCGGGTCGCTGCAGAAGATCAAGAGTGCGGCCTGAGGGGCGTAATGCTGTTTACTAAAGCCGTAATGTGATCTGTAGCAGCTGGCGAAGCCTGCGTTCGGCTGCGCAGCAGTCGTGAATTCGGCTAGTGCGGTCTGCCTGACACACCGCAATCACTGGTTTGACGACTGCTTCGCAGTCGAACGCAGCCTCGCAGGCTCGACAGCTGCTACAAAGAATGCGTCGCGGCTGAAATTGCTGAAGTGAACGGCATTAGCGTGAGAGGGGAGATTTATAATAAAAAAAAATAATAATTAGCTTAGATTAAAATGTGATTTTTATTATTTTTTGCCTTCCCCTAGGCTTGCTGGAGATCCTTACGGCCATCCAGGAAGTTTTGCCATGAGCAGCGTCAGTCCGTTATCCAGTGTCTCGAAAAATGTTCGCCAGCGCGTCAGCCCCGAAGAGTGGGAAGTTCGTGTGAAACTGGCCGCGGCCTATCGGCTGGCGGCCTTGTTCAAGTGGACCGATCATATCTACACGCACTTTTCCGCACGGGTGCCGGGCCCCGACGAGCATTTCCTGATCAACGCCTTCGGCTTGTTGTTCGATGAAATCACCGCCTCCAACCTGGTCAAGGTCGACATCGATGGCACCCTCGTCGACGACCCGACCGGGCTCGGTATCAACTACGCCGGTTATGTGATCCACAGCGCCATTCACGGTGCGCGTCCAGACCTGCAAGCGGTCCTGCATACCCACACCCGCGACGGCATCGCCGTGTCCGCCCAGCGCGATGGCCTGCTGCCGATCTCTCAGCATTCCATTGGTTTTTCCGGGCGGGTGGCTTATCACGGTTATGAAGGCATTGCGCTGGACCTGGACGAGCGCGAGCGGCTGGTGGCGGATCTGGGTGACAAGAGCGTGTTGATCCTGCGCAATCATGGGTTGTTGACGGCGGGCATCAGTGTCGAGCATGCGTTCCAGCAACTGCACGTACTGGAGCGCGCCTGCACTATTCAGGTCGCGGCACAGGCGGGCGGCAATGCCGAACTGATCTTCCCGCCGGCCGAAGTGGTGGCCAAGGTCGAGAAACAGGCCGAGGTATTTAAAAGTGGTGACGGGCCGGGTGTTGCCCGGCACTGGAATGCGCTGATTCGGCAGTTGGAGCGCAGCGATACGGCTTATAAAGAGTGATACGAATCCACTTCAAAAGAGAGGGGCCTACCGCAAGGTAAGCCCCTTTTTTGATTCGCAGAATGGCTGGTGGTCACGCCACTTTTTCCGCCGCTTGCCGTTCACGTTCGGCCACCAATTGGCGGGTCAGCGGGATCAGCCGCTTGCCGTAATCGATGGCATCGTCGAGCGGGTCGAAGCCGCGAATCAGGAAGGTGGTGATGCCCAGGTCGTAATAGTCGAGCAGGGCTTCGGCCACTTGTTCCGCAGTGCCGACCAGCGACGTCGAGTTACCTTGCGCGCCGAGCAGGCCAGCGATGCCAGTCCACAAGCGCTTGTCCAGCCGCGAGCCCTGGGCCGCTGCCGCCAGCAGGCGCTTGGAGCCTTCGTTCGGTGGTTCGCGGCGGACAAAACCGTTCTGCTCGGCGAGGGCAGTTGCCTGTTGCAGGATGCGTTCGGCACGCTCCCAGGCTTGCGCTTCGGTGTCCGCCAGAATCGGTCGCAGCGACAGGCTGAAGCGAATGCTGCGCCCGTGTTTGGCCGCTTCGGCACGCACCTGGTTCACCACTTCGCGCACCTGTTCGTAGGTTTCACCCCACAGCGCATAAACATCCGCATGCTTGCCCGCCACCGCGATGGCCGCCGCCGATGAGCCGCCGAAGTACAGCGGAATATGCGGCTGTTGCGGCGACTTCACCGCCGAATGCGCGCCCTCGACCTGGTAGTACGTGCCCTGATAATCGAAAGGCTTTTCGCTGGTCCACTCCTGGCGCAACACATCTAGGTATTCATCGGTGCGCGCATAGCGTTCGTCCTTGCCGATGTAACTGCCGTCGGCCCGCAGTTCGCGGTCGTCGCCGCCGGTGATGATGTGCACCGCGGTGCGTCCGCCATTGAACACGTCAAGGGTGTTGAACTGCCGCGCGGCCAGGGTCGGCGCGGCGAAACCTGGCCGATGGGCGATCAGGAATTTCAGATTCTTGGTCACGCTGGCGGCATGCGAGGCAATCAGCGTGCTGTCCGGGCTGTTGGAGTGGAAGGCCACCAAGGCGCGGTCGAAACCGGCCTCGTCGTGAGCGCGGGCGACTTTCTCCACGTACTCCGGTTGCAGGGTAGGGCCGCTGCGAGGGTGGATCTCTGAAGAATGATGACCGCCGATGTAACCGATGAATTCAATACTCATGATGAGTTCCTTGTCGTTGAACGGGCGTGATTAAAGCCTCCACCGGGCAAGGGGTCGGTCTGTGGTGTGGAAAGTAGGCGCAGCGGGGCAGGGCTGTGAAATGCCGTTTTGTTCTAAGTTAATTATTAAATTAATTGATTACTTTTTGTTTGATGTATCAGAGATACGCATTTTGTGTTGAGTCGGTGGCAGACCCTGCAAAGGACCCGGGCTGAGCCGGTTTACTATGCAAATAATTTATCTGGCTGATCGGCTATCTGATTTTTAATCATATTAGGTTATTCCCAAAAAGAATTTCACTGAGGTTTTTTATACGAATAGCATGAATCCGAAGCAGACGCATGGCGCCTCCAGCCATGTTCTTTATGAGGAAGGAAGCCTGATGACTGAAAAGACTTTCGATACGCCGAGCGCCAGTAGCTCGTTTTCCGTCAATAAGGCCGCTCGCCTCACGGGTGATAGCCGGGGGGCTTCAAGGTTGCTCCCCGACGGGTTGCGCAACTGGCGAACACCTGAGGCATTACTGCGATTGATCAGCCCGATTGCGCTGCTGCTGTTGTGGGAACTGGCGTCGCAGTGGGGACTGATTCCGCAACGGGTGATCGCCGCGCCGTCGCAGATTGGCGGCACGCTCTGGGCCATGATCACTTCCGGGGAGCTGGGCAAACATCTGCTGGTATCCCTGCAGCGGGCGCTCGTGGGACTGAGCATCGGCGTGAGCATCGGTGTCGTCGCGGCGCTGATTACCGGCCTGTCGAAGCGCGGCGAAGTGATCCTCGATTCGCCGATGCAGATGCTGCGCACCATCCCTTCGCTGGCGCTGGTGCCGCTGTTCATTCTCTGGTTCGGTATCGGCGAGTTCACCAAGATTGCCCTGATCGTGACCGGCACCACCTTTCCGGTGTACCTGAACCTGTTCGCCGGCATTCGCAACATCGATCCCAAACTGATCGAGGCTGCCAACACTCTGGGCCTGAATCGTCGCGAGTTGATCTGGCATGTGATTCTGCCGGGCTCGTTGCCCTCATTCTTCGTCGGCCTGCGTTACTCCCTGGGAATTTCCTGGCTGGCCCTGGTGTTTGTCGAGCAAATCAACACCACCGCCGGCATTGGCTATCTGGCCAGTGATGCGCGGGATTTCATGCGCACCGATGTGATCGTGATCTGCCTGCTGATTTACAGCGTCCTCGGCCTGTTGATCGACGGACTGATTCGTACGCTGGAGCGTTTTGCCCTGGCCTGGCGCCCATCCTTTGTGAGGAACTGATATGTCGAGCATCGATCTTTTGGACGCGTCTAAAACCGCACATTCAGCAGCACCCGTACAGCTGCGCAATGTGGTGCGCCAGTTTGGTCAACAGCGGGTCATCGACGGCCTGGACCTGGACATCGCACCCGGTGAATTCGTCGCGCTGCTGGGGGCCAGCGGTTCGGGTAAGACCACTTTATTGCGCAGCCTGGCCGGACTCGACAGCATCGACAGCGGCCAACTGCGGGTGCCCAAGGCGCGGGCGGCGGTGTTTCAGGAACCTCGGCTGATGCCCTGGAAGCGCGCCTGGAAGAACGTGATTCTCGGCCTGCACATCCCCGATGCCAAGGCGCGTGCGGTGCAGGCGCTGACCGAAGTGGGCCTGGCCCATCGCCTGGAAGCCTACCCGGCGACGCTCTCTGGTGGCGAAGCGCAGCGAGTGGCGCTGGCCCGCGGTCTGGTGCGCGAGCCCAAGCTGTTGCTGCTTGATGAACCGTTCGCCGCACTCGATGCCCTGACCCGGATTCGCATGCATCGGCTGATCATCGAGCTATGGCGCAAACACACGCCGGCCGTGCTGCTGGTGACCCACGACGTGGATGAAGCGATCCTGCTGGCCGATCGGGTCATCGTGCTGGCCAACGGCAAGATCGCCGAGCAATTGACCATAGACCTGCCGCGGGCCCGGGATACTGGTCAGGAAGGCTTTCAGCAAATCCGCGCGCGTTTGTTGAGCCTGTTGGGGGTTGAAGCGAACGAGCCAGCGATTCAAGCGGCCGGCGCTGTACCAGCAGTGTCGACTGGCAACGTCCGGCGTTTTGCTCATGGCTGATTTTTTGATAAAGGAATTTTTTGCCATGCCAGGACGCATCTGGAAAACCACGGCTGTGCTGTTGTCTGGCGCCGCGCTGTTGCTCGGCGGTTGCGGTGAGACCGTCGAGACAAAGTCCTCATCGGCGGCCCAGTCAGATTTGTCCGGCGTGACGCTGGTGTTGGGCGATCAAGCCAAGGGCTTGCGCACGGTGGTCGAGGCAGCGAATGCGCTGGACGGTATTGACTACAAGGTGCAATGGGCGAACTTCCAGGGTGCTGCGCCGTTGTTCGAAGCGCTGCGCGCCGGCGCTGTCGATCTGGGGCCGGCCGGTGATACCCCGGTGCTCGCGGCGGCGACTGGCGGCACGCCGTTGCGGATTGTCGCGGTACGGCGCAGTCAATCGAGAGGGATCGCGATTCTGGTTCCACCGGATTCAACGATTCGCAGCGTTGCGGATTTGAAAGGTCGCAACGTGGTGGTGTCGTCGGCCCGAGGTAGCATTTCCCAGTACCTGCTGATTCGCGCGCTGGCCAATGCCGGGGTCGATGAGAAAGACGTCAACGTCGGCTTCGTCTTGCCGACCGACGCCTTGCCGGCGTTCAACGCCGGGAAAATCGAAGCCTGGGCTACGTTCGGGGTGTATCAGGCATTCGCCGAGCAGAAGGGCGCTCGGGTGCTGATCAGTGGCGAAGGCATCAACACCGGGCTGACGTTTATCACCGCCTCCGATGAAGTGCTGACCGACCCGCTCAAACGCAAGGCACTGAGTGATGTATTGCGGCGCTTCGCCAAGGCGTTCGAATGGGCGCAGCGTAATCCCGACGAGTACGCTCGGGTCTTCGCCAAGGTCAACGACATTCCCCTTGAAGTCTCGCAGACGCTGCGCAGCTGGGGCGATGAGTCGCTGTTGCCGGTTGAACCGCGGGATGTGCAGGCCTTGCAGCAAGTCGATGACTTGTTCGTGGAAAAGAAGATCTTTCCCCATCGTGTTGATGTGGAAAAACTCACCGATACGGCGGTGTTTTCCGCTGCGCCACTGACAGTCACGCAATCGGAACCGTCGCGGTAGTCCGGGTTCTACCTGAAGATTTACAGGAGTCTATCAATGGGCAATGTCCAGAATGCCGCCAGAGCCCTAGAGGTGTTCCGGCACCCACTACCCGGCGGTGAACTGCTCGATCTTGGCCGGGTCTTCCGGGAACCCTTGGCGCTGTCGCGGCAGCTCAGCACGCCCAGGCACGTGTTGAGTCGCCGCGAAGCGGTCTTGCTGGGGGTGTTCGCGTTGGTGTTGCATGGCGCGGTGATTGTCTGGGTCAACCAGACCCCGCCGCCGCAACTGCCGGTGGTGCCGCCTGAGATTCCGCCGATGACCATCGAGTTTTCGCAGGCAGCACCTCCGGTGGTACAACCGCCTCCGCCCGAGCCGATTCCACAGCCAGCGGTCGAGCCGCCACCGCCGGTGGAGGACGAATTGGCCGTGAAGCCACCGCCTCCTAAACCGATTCCAAAACCGAAACCTGTGGTTAAGCCAGTGCCCAAACCCGTGGCCAAACCGGTCGAGCAGCCGCCTGCGCCACCTGCGCCGCCACAACCGGTCGCCGCACTAGCGCCACCCGTACCGCCGCCACCGAAACCGGTGACCCCGGCGTCGGCCAGCGCTGGTTACTTGAAGAACCCAGCACCGGAATACCCGTCGCTGGCGATGCGTCGCGGCTGGGAAGGCACGGTGTTGTTGCGTGTGCACGTCCTGGCCAGTGGCAAGCCCGGTGAAATCCAGATCCAGAAAAGCAGCGGCCGCGACCAACTCGATGACGCGGCACTGGCGGCGGTCAAGCGCTGGAGTTTCGTCCCGGCCAAGCAGGGTGATGTCGCCCAGGATGGCTGGGTCAGCGTGCCCATCGATTTCAAAATCAAGTAACGCAACCTGTCGACGTATACCGCGGGCCACCTGACAAAAGGCGCATCGCTACAACCGATTTAATGCCTTGTTGGAGAGCCTGACCATGAACCTGATCGCATCCCCTTTCGAATCCATCGAACACACTGTCATCTGGCTGTTGATCCTCTTTTCCGTCGCCACCTGGGGCCTGGCTTTGCTCAAGGGCGTGCAGTTCACCCGTCTCAAGACCCAGGATCGCAAATTCCATAAACACTTCTGGGCCGCTTCCAGTCTCGATTCCGCCGCTGAATTGGCCCATGGCCAACCGGGCGCTGCGGCTCGCGTGGCACTGGCCGGTTATGCCGCGATCCAGGTGCCAGAGGGCGCACAAGCCGCCGACTTGAGCCAGGCGATCAACCATCAGGACCGTCTCGAGCGTGCCCTGCGCCAACAGATCGTGCGCGAACGGCGTTCGCTTGAAAGCGGCCTGGCGATCCTCGCCAGTATTGGCAGCACCTCGCCCTTCATCGGCCTGTTCGGCACGGTATGGGGCATCATGTCGGCCTTGAAAGGCATCAGTGCGGCAGGCTCGGCGAGCCTGGAAACCGTGGCTGGGCCGATCGGCGCAGCACTGGTTGCGACGGGCGTAGGTATCGCTGTCGCGGTGCCGGCGGTGCTGGTCTACAACTACTTCCTGCGTCGCCTGAAACTGACCGTCGCCGACCTCGATGACTTCGCCCACGACTTCTACAGCCTGGCGCAGAAAAACGCGTTCCGCGTTCTGCTGCACCCGGTGCTGAGCAAGTCCGGCGCGACCGTAGCCGGACAGCAAGTCAAGGAGGCCTCCTGAAATGGCCTTCTCCACACAAGAGAGCGATGAAGTGCTCAGCGAGATCAACGTTACGCCACTGGTGGACGTGATGCTGGTGCTGCTGGTGGTATTTATCGTCACCGCGCCACTGCTGACCAACGCGATCCCGATCAACCTGCCGAAGACCGAATCGGTGGCGCCGGTGGAACAGAAAGACCCGTTGGTGGTGAGCATCGATGACAAAGGCAAGGTGTTCATCAACAAGGACGAGATCCAGGCGGATCTGCTCGAGTTCAACCTACAAGCGGCCAAAGCGAAAAATCCCGACGTGCGCGTGCAACTGCAGGCGGACAACGGCGTGAATTATGGCGAGGTCGCCCGGGCCATGGCGTCTATCGAGCGAGCGGGGATTACCAAGCTGTCGGTGATTACGGCGAAATAGGTTTCGGGTTTATTGCATTGTGGCAGGGGAACGGACTATGAAGGCCGCCCCCATGCCGATTGTGGCGCAAAACACTTGAGGTCGGTGCTCTCCCGTATTTTCGCCGGTCAACTGCGAGCTTCTTCGGTCAGCTCAAACACCTCTAGTCATCGATTAAAGCGCTCGACCAATGAATACTGAGTATTAGCCGTCCGGGTCAATTCCTTGCTTAACTCTGCCGAATGATGGGCCTGCTCTGATGTCTGATCTGCCAGGTGCGCGATGGTGGTGATGTTACGGCTGATTTCCTCTGCAACGGCGGTTTGCTCTTCAGTGGCTGCTGCAATCTGGGTTGTCATATCAGTGATGTTGGCGACCGCTTCACTGATACCTACCAACGCTTTGTCTGCCTCAAGCACCCACACCACACCTTCTTCGGCCTGACGGCGACCACTTTCCATCGTCTGCACGGCGTTATCGGAAGACATCTGGAGCTTGGTTATCAGGCCATGGATCTGCGTCGTGGATTCAGAGGTGCGCTGCGCCAACTGACGCACCTCGTCCGCCACCACGGCGAAGCCTCGACCCATATCACCAGCGCGCGCAGCTTCGATCGCGGCATTCAAGGCCAGTAGGTTGGTTTGATCGGCAATGCCTTTGATGACATCGACCACGGTTCCGATTTCATTGCTGTCCTTGGCCAACTGCGCGACCGTCTGCCCGGTTTCGCCAACCACTGCGGACAGTCGCTGGATCGCTTCGCGGGTATCTCGGGCCACATCGCGTCCGCGTCCGGTCAGCAAGTTAGCTTCTTGGGAGGCGTCAGCGGTGCGTTGGACATGGCTGGCGACTTCTTGTGTGGTCGCCGCCATCTGATTGACCGCTGCGGACACTTGTTCGGTTTCGACACGCTGGCGATCAAGACCCCGTGAGCTGTCGGCGGCCAATACGTCGGACCTCCCGGCTAGTCCGCTGAGTTGCTCCGCGGTGTCCTGCAGACGTGTAAGACAGGTCTTCAGGCGCGCGGCCTGGCTCACAAAGGCGGTTTCAAGGCGTGCCTGAGGGCCACACTCGTCGCTGTACATTTTCGCGATCAGTTGATCGGAGGTGGAGGGTTCAGCCATCTGTAGCAAGCGCAATGTCCCCTGCTTTTGCCAGCGCGTGACGATCAGTCCGAGCGGTGCAGAGACAACTGCGGTAATGGCAATGGCCACGAAGGTGTTGAGTAAGACACCACTCAAAGCCCCCGCCAAGCCCATAACCAGAAATGGCAGCCAGCCAAGCAGGGCCGGTTGCCACTTGTCACGCGCGGGGATGGCCGCCTTGCCCTGACTGATGCGCTTGTAGAGGGCTTCGGCGCGGTGAACTTGTTCGGCAGTGGGTTTGACCCTGACCGATTCATAGCCAACCACTTGGCTGCCTTCGAAAATCGGTGTGACGTAGGCATTGACCCAGTAATGGTCACCGTTTCTGGAGCGGTTTTTGACAATGCCCATCCACGGGTTGCCTTGCTTAAGAGCGCCCCACATATGGGCGAATACGGCAGGAGGCACATCGGGATGGCGGACGATATTTTGCGGTGCGCCAATCAGGTCGGCTCTGTCGAAGCCACTGATTTCTACGAAGGCGTCATTGCAGTAAGTGATGACTCCTCGAGCATCTGTTGTCGAGATGAGTTTCTGTTGAGGTGCAAGCGCGACCTCACGTTGCGTAACGGGTTGGTTGTTCCTCATTCCTGCAGCTCCCTGGGTCCGGTGAAAAAGCCATCGGCAGACGTCAGAAAAATGTGAGTAATTTTTTTTAAAATATGTTTAACAACAATTAGTTACATCAATTTTGCTCATTGGAAATCGGGTCCAGATTAGATTTTTTTCAGGTCCGTCCTCGACATCCTGGTTTACGCAAGGTTGTAGGAATGGCCTTGTCTGGATTACTTGATTGACGTCAACCGCCTGTGTCGGCCTGCGCTGTATTCTGCGCTGAAACCGACTGTTGGTAGCGCAAGGCTTATTGCTCATGACTGAATTGATACTGACTCACCTCGACTCACTGGGACGCGTGCGAATGGTCGATGTTACGGATAAATGCGTAACGTCCCGAGAAGCCGTGGCTGAGGCATGGGTTCATATGCTTGCCGAGACCCGACAACTGATTGCCAGTGGTGCTCACCCTAAAGGCGATGTATTTGCGGTAGCGCGGATCGCCGGCATTCAGGCGGCCAAACGCACGAGTGAGTTGATTCCGCTCTGTCATCCGCTGCTTCTGAGCAGTGTTAACGTTGAGTTGAGTTTTGAAGGTGACCAACGCGTACGCATTGTTTCTCGGTGCAAGCTGTCCGGACAGACCGGCGTCGAGATGGAGGCACTGACCGCCGCCAGTGTGGCGGCCTTGACCCTGTATGACATGTGCAAGGCCGTGGACCGGGGCATGAGTATCGAATCGGTGCGGCTGTTGGAGAAACAGGGTGGTAAGAGTGGCTGGTATCAGGCGCCGCAACAATGAAGCTGAATGTTTTGTATTTCTCGCGGTACCGCGAAACGCTTGGCCTTGACGATGAAACGATTGAAGGTGATTTCACTTCTGTCGATCAGTTGCGTCAGCACCTGATACGTCGTTCTGGCGTCTGGCAGGTGCTGGCCGAACAGAACCTCATGTGTGCCCGCAATCAGGACATGTGCGGGCTCGATGAGCCGTTGATAGACGGTGATGAAGTGGGTTTTTTCCCCACCGTAACGGGAGGGTGATTCGATGATTCGAGTGCAGACAGAGCGCTTCGACCCCGGCACCGAAATCAATGCCCTGCAGGCTTTGAGCCTGAATGTCGGTGCCGTGGTGAGTTTTGTCGGGTATGTACGTGACACCAACGTCGGACAAGAAGTCGCCGGGATGTTTCTTGAGCATTACCCCGGTATGACCGAAAAGGTCCTGGGCAAGATCGCCGACGAAGCCCGGCAGCGCTGGCCGTTGCTCGGACTGGTGCTGATCCATCGAATCGGCGCGCTGCAACCGGGAGAACCCATTGTCTTTGTCGGCATCAGCAGCAGTCATCGTCAAGCGGCTTTTGATGCCTGTGCGTTTGTAATGGATTACCTGAAAACCCGCGCGCCATTCTGGAAGAAAGAACAGGTGGCCGAGAGTTCCCATTGGGTCGAGGCTCGCAACAGTGATCGCGAGGCGGCGCAACGATGGGAGTGACGTTTCCCTCGCGGTGAGTGGAGCGTGTTCAGCTGTATTGAGAGCGAGAATCCCATGCTCTATCCGCTGTTTCTGACGTTGCATCTGTTCGCCGCGCTGATTTTTATCGGCACGGTGTTCTTCGAAGTCCTGTTCCTTGAAAGTATCCGCAAACAGCTGCCCGTCAAGGTCATGTTGCTGCTCGAGCAGGGTATCGGTCGGCGCGCACGCACCTTGATTCCATGGGTCTTGCTGGTGTTGTTCGGTGCCGGGTTGGGGATGGTCTGGCTGCGCTATCTACCGGTCCTTGCCACACCAATGGCCTCATCGTTTGGCACGTTGCTGATGTTGAAAATCGTGGCGGCTGTCAGCGTACTGCTGCATTTCCTGGTCGCCATGTTTTTATTCAGAAGTGGCCGGATGAGTGCTCGATACCTGCATTTCATCCATGGCAGCCTGTTCTTCCACATGGTTGTCATTGTGCTGTTGGCCAAGTGGATGTTTTACCTGGCGTGGTGACTGGGCATGCCTGGTGTCTGTTGCGTGACAAGCACTTTGCTCGCGCTTGATGCAAATCAAGGAGCATGGGTCGCCAGACTCCGACACTGGCGGTCCGCAGCCAGTCTCGGAGACCCGTTATGCTCAATTCATTTCACAGCCCCGGTGAGCTGAACGTCCGGCGCGATCAAGGCGTACTCGACCCCAACTGCCATGTCGACACAGAAAAATTTCATGGCGGCATTGGCTCACTGGATTTGCTTCGTGCATTGCGCGGCAGCCGTCAGAAGTGCCGTCCGCTGTCGCTGAACGTGCAACTGCCTTCTAACCTTAAGCCTGCCTTGTGCTCCCCTCGCGAAATTTCATGCGAGCACAGTGGTGTCGAACACTATCTTCAGCGTCTGCAACATGAGATCGACCTCGTCGGTTGTCATCTGGGAGCCGGGCAGCGGGTCGAGCAGTTCCATCTGGGGGGCGGAACACCCGCCATCGCCCACCTGAGACGGCTGATGAATCACCTGCGTGGCCGATTCAACTTCCTTGGACATGAGTGCGGTGACTACAGCATAGAAGTGGACCTTCACCATACGGATTGGTCGACCATGGGCATGCTGCGTGACCTTGCGTTCAACCATGTCAGCATCGGCGTTCCGGACATCGGTGCCGACCGTGCGATGTCGGTGGCCTGCTACCAGAATCCGGCACCGATCCATTCGCTTATCGATGCCGCTCGTACCTTCGGCTATCGATCCATCAATGTCGATCTGGGTTATGGCCATACCTGGCAGACGCCAGAAAGTTTTGCGCTGAAACTGACAACCATCATCGAACTGGAGCCGGACCGGCTGCTGGTGTTTGACTATGCCCAGCCACCCCAACGCTATCGGCCAAAGACTGCAGACACAGTCGGGGCGTTTTGCAGCGAGGAAGATAAAGGCGCCATGCGCCGGATCTGTTTTGAACAGTTGATCGGCGCCGGTTATCACTACATTGGCCTGGGGCAGTTTGTCCGGCCCGATGACGATTTGGCGATTGCTCAGGAGCGCGGCCGATTACGTCGCAATTGTGAGGGATTTACCCGTCATGGGCATTGCGACCATATCGGGTTTGGCTTGGGCGCTATCAGTCAGATCGACGGTTTGTATGCGCAAAACACCGACGAACTCGAACGCTACCGGCAGCAACTGGACATGGACCAATTGCCGACGAGTCGTGGCTGGCGCTGTGAGGAAGGGAATCAGGTCAGGCACATGGTCATGGAGCGCCTGGCGTGTGATCTGGAGCTGGATATCCAGGCAATCGAGACGCGTCATGGAGTCATTTTTCGCCAGTACTTTTTCACTGCCTGGCCTGTGCTGGAGCAATTGAGCCGTGACGGGTTGATTGAACTGTCTGACCGTTTCATTAGTATTTTTCCGGCCGGTCGGCCGCACGTGGATGCCATCTGCAACCTGTTTGAAAAGGATTCGGACGGTGCGGGGCATGAACCCCATTACGAATGGATTGACCATGACAACTTCATTTGATTTCAATCGCGCCCTGGTCGAAAAGTATGACCTCCCGGGGCCGCGCTATACCTCTTACCCGACCGCGCCGCAGTTTCATCAGGCGTTCGCCGTCGATGACTATCAGCGTGCGGCCTCGGACAGCAACCAGGCGACAACGCCAAAATCGCTGTCGGTGTACATCCACATCCCGTTCTGCAAGAGCCTTTGTTACTACTGCGCCTGCAACAAAATCATTACCCAGAAAACCCACCGCGCCGTCGAGTACCTGACGTACCTCAAGCGCGAAATCGTGATGCAGGCTGCCTTGTTCGACCGCACCCGCAAACTCACACAACTGCACCTGGGAGGTGGCACGCCGACCTATTTGACCGGCGAGCAACTGGCTGACCTTATGGACTGCCTGCACCAGGCATTCGACATGGACGACAGCGATGACCATGAGTTTTCCATCGAGGTCGACCCTCGCACCATCAGTACGGAGCAGATCCAGTTGTTGCGTCAGTTGGGGTTCAATCGTTTGAGCTTTGGCGTGCAGGACTTCGATCCCGATGTGCAGGCTGCGGTCAATCGGCAGCAAAGTGAAGAGCAAATTTATGCGCTGGTCGCTGCGGCACGCCAGGCGCGATTCAAATCGATCAGTGTCGATCTGATTTACGGCCTGCCATTGCAAACCGTGGAGAGTTTCGATGTCACCCTCGGCAAAATCATCGCGCTGCGTCCGGACCGGATTGCCGCCTACAGCTACGCCCATCTGCCGGAACTGGTGCGCGCACAACGGCTGATTCGTTTGGCTGACATGCCGCCACCGGAGCGCAAACTGGAGTTGCTTGAACTGACTGTCCGTCGTCTGACTGAGGCCGGTTATATCTATATCGGCATGGACCATTTTGCCTTGCCGGACGATGAGTTGGCGCTGGCCCGGGCCAATGGCACGTTGCAACGCAATTTCCAGGGTTATTCCACCCATGCCGACTGCGATTTGATCGGCCTCGGGGTGTCTTCCATCGGCAAGGTCGGCGACAGCTACAGCCAGAGCGTCAAGGAGCTATCGCAGTACTACGCCCGCATTGATCAAGGCTTGTTGCCTGTGCATCGGGGTTACCGGTTGAGCGCCGATGATCGGCTGCGCCGTGAAGTGATCAGCGATCTGATGTGCCACGGCCGGATCGACTTCGACAAGTTTGAAGCGCGTCATGACATCTGCTTTACCGATTATTTTGCCGATGCGCTGATGCAACTCGACGAGCATGTTCGCGATGGATTACTGCAGATTCACAAAGACGCGTTGGTGTTGTTGCCCCACGGGCATTTGATGATGCGCAGCGCGGCGATGGCGTTTGATGCCTATTTGGGCGCTGATCAAAAAGGCCGGTTTTCACGTACCGTTTGAAGTCCCCAGTGCTGGCGTCCGCGATGCCAGGAGGAAATGATGAAAACCGAGTTTCAGGATCGTTTGGCGGTGGTCACGGGTGCCAGTTCCGGGATAGGCCTGGCCCTGTGTGCGGCGCTGTTGCCGCGCGGGGTCAAGGTGCTGGCGATGTCACGGAAAATCGGTGAATTACCGGCATTGCAGCAGATCTATGGCGAGCGCCTGCAGTGGTGTGCCGGTGACGTGACTTGTCAGGATGACCTGCAGACGTTGGCCCAACGTGCGTCGGCACTGGGCCCGGTGGATTATCTGGTGCCCAACGCGGGTATCGCCGAAATGGCCGATAGCCTCGACATGCCGGCCTTCCAGCGTCAGTGGGCGGTCAACGGCGCCGGGGCGTTGAATACCCTGGCGGCGTTGCGCGGGGAACTGGCGAATCCTGCTTCGGTGGTGTTTGTCGGCAGCTTCCTGACCGGCTCGAGCTTTCCCGGTCTGGCCGCCTGCATTGCCAGCAAGGCCGCGCTGGCGGCGCAGGCGCGCACATTGGCGGTGGAATTCGCGCGTTATGACGTGCGCATCAATCTGGTCTCCCCGGGGCCGACCGCGACCTCGATGTGGGACAACCTGGGGTTGAGCGACGGGGAACTCGACGACGTTGCCGACACCCTCGGCAAACGTCTGCTGCCCGGTCATTTCCTCGATGCGTCTGCGGTGGCCAACGTGATTGTCTTTCAGCTGTCTCAAGGCGCCAGGGGCGTCTACGGTCAGGACTGGAAAGTCGATAACGGTTATACCTTGGGGTGAAGAGGTGAACACAAACCCTGTGGCGAGGGGGCTTGCCCCCGTTGGGCTGCGAAGCAGCCCCTCTTTTAACTCTCCACCACAATGTTTCAGTTACACCGCCGTCTGCTGTTTTGCGACTGCTTCGCAGTCGAACGGGGGCAAGCCCCCTCGCCACAGGGTTGAGTTGTCCCCGCATTAGGGGCACAAAACCTAGTGCGACGTACCCTCGGCAAACTCGATCTTGTTGCCCACGTTGTACTTGCCCGACGGCTTGTTCATCGGCAGGCGCTTGATCTCTTTGAGGGTGTTGCTGTCGTAGACGATCAGCGCACCGTCGGTGGCCCAGATACTCAGCAGCAGGTAGCGACCATCGCGGGTGAATTCGACGTGGGCGGCGGTCTTTCCGGGCATCGGGCGCAGGGTGTGGGCGATTTCCAGGGTCTGTTTGTCGATAAGGTGGATCGCATCGTTGTCGGGGCCGAAGAACACGTCGGTCCAGGCATACCGCGAGTTGACGTGGCTGCGCATGAAGAAACCCGGCCCCAGGGTCGGTATTTCCTTGAGCAGTTTCCAGGTCTTGAAGTCGATGACCGAGATCAGACCCTTGCTGATGTTCGGCGTGGCGAACACCCACTCACCGTTACGTTTCCAGTAGGTCCCGGACCCCAGGTGCGGCATGCCCGGCAGTGGAATGTCGGTGACCACCTTGCCACTGTCGAGGTCGATCACCTGACCGCCCTTGGCTTTGCGCGATGTGGCCAGCAGTTGTTTGTAGTCTGGTGAAAAGGAAAAGTCGTCCAGCACATCCTCGGCGTGGATCCGGCGCGGTTCGAAGTCCGGCGTGCCTGCGCTCGGCAGCTCCCAGACTTCCTTCACGTCCTTGAGCGCCACGATGAAGCTGTCCCGTGGCGGCGCGGTATAAACCGCGCTGACCCGTGACGCGGTGCCGTCCTGGCCGATCGCCGGAATGGTTTTGACCAGTGACAGATCACGGGCATCGAGCACCACCAGGTTGCCAGGCAGGTAGTTGCCCACCAGCACCCATCGGCCATCCTTGCTCACCGCGAGGTTGCGGGTGTTGAGCCCGGCGCGGACCTCGGCGATCAGTTTCAGGTTATGCAAGTCATACAGGCTGATCCAGCCATCGCGAGAAGCCACGTAGACGAAGCGTCCGTCCGGCGAAAACTTCGGCCCGCCATGCACTGCAAAGTGCGAAGCGAACCGAGCCAGCACTTCAAAGCGGTCGCCGTCGAGGATGTCGATGTGATGATCACCGGCTTCCACCACCACAAACAGGTTCAATGGATCGGCGCGATGCTGGGGCGTGTCGGGCAGTTTGTTGATATCGGCGAGAATAGAATGACTGCCGCGAATGTCATCGTTGCTCCAGGTGGGTGGGGTGGCGGGTGGTTGCTGGAGGTAGTCCACCAGCGCGTTGATCTGCGTGGCGTTGAACACGTTGGCATACCCGCTCATCTGACTCGCGGGACGACCATCCTGGATCACGCTGCGGATTTCGTCGGGTTTGATCCGGCTCAGGCTTTCCGGCAGCAAGGCCGGCCCCGTACCGCCGAGACGGTTGGCGCCATGGCAGCTCTGGCAATGCTGTTGGTAGAGGTTGGCGGCCGCGTCAGAGGGCGGAATCGCTGCACCGGCATGAGCCGCACCGATCCATAACAATGGGCCAAGCACCATGCGCCTCATATCGCCACCTTGCGCTGGCGTTGCAGCGCAGCGGGGTAAAAGCGCGCCGGGAATTCCTGTTGTTGGGCAGCGAACAGATCGACCACTTTGCCGATCACCGCAAGCGTCGGAATGCCAGGTGGGCATTCCCGCGCCAGGGTCGGCAATTGGTGCAGCCTGCCTCGTGCAACATGCTGGTCGGGACGCGTGCCATTGCTGATCAGCGCCGCCGGTGTCTCGACGGGCATTCCGGCTTCGATCAAGCGCTGGGCGATAATCCCGAGATTTGATAACCCCATGTAAAACACCAGGGTCTGACTGCTGTCGACGAGGCTGCTCCAGGGTAATTGCAACTCACCATCGTGTTGCAGGTGCCCGGTGATGAATCGACAAGAGTTGACCAGATCCCGATGGGTCAGCGGAATGCCGGCGTAAGCGCTACACCCGGAGGCGGCAGTAATGCCGGGGACTACCTGGCAGTCAATATTGCGTTGCAGCAGATACTCCAGCTCCTCGGCGCCACGGCCGAAGATGAACGGGTCGCCACCCTTGAGCCGGACCACACGCTGCCCCAGATCGGCGAGGTCGGCGAGTAGTTCGTTGATCTGATCCTGAGGCAGGCTGTGGCAGCCGCTGGCCTTGCCGACGTAATGCCGGGCGCAGGTGAGGGGGATCAATGCCAGCAGCTCGGGGCTGATCAGGCGGTCGTAAACCACGGCGTCGGCTTGCATCAACAGGCTCCAGGCGCGCAGGGTCAGCAAGCGTGGATCGCCGGGGCCAGCGCCGACCAGGGCGACTTCGCCCGGTCTGAACGGGGACTCAAGTGCCGCCGGTAAAATAATCGATGGATGCATGGGACGTCCTTGGTACTTCATCAGGTGGGCCGGCCCCATCCTTTGTCAGATGGCTCGCCAGGCGGGTGCTTCAGTGCATGACGCAAGGGATGGTCGTTAATGGCGGTATGCCGATTTCTTCATCGCTGAGGTGGCAACCGGGGTCCTGGCCCCAGAGATCACCTTCGGCCCAGGCGCGGGTGCGGGTATTGCCGTTGCAGATGCTCAGCCAGCGGCAATGACCACAGCGGCCACCGACGGCCCGAGGATGCGCGCGCAGCTGCTGCAACAAGGCGTCCGGGCGGTCCAGCCACAGCGTGCGAAACGGCGTGTGCCGGACATTACCCACCGAGTGCTGCCACCAATAGGTGTCGGGGTGCACTTCGCCAGTGTTGTCGATGTTGGCGATGCTGCTGCCCGAGGCGTTGCCGCCCCAGGCGCGGAGCATATGTTCCAGGCGCCGGTAATGTTCGGGTAGATGCAGGCCCACCCATTGCAGCAAGAGAACCGCGTCGGCATCGTTGTTGCCGCTGACAAAATCGCTGTCGCGACCGTGCTGGATGTCTTCCCAGGCCCGTTCGAAGATCAGCGTCATCGCCTCGCGGCTCATCTGCTGCCGGGCGTCGAGCTGGCGGCTGCGTTTGCCGCGGCCGCTGTAGTTGAGGTGCGACAGATAAAACTTCTGCACGTCGTATTCGCGCATCAGCGCCAGTAATTGCGGCAGCTGCGCATGATTTTCCTGGGTCAGGGTGGTGCGCAGGCCGACCCGAATGCCCTGTTCGCGACAGAGCCGGATCGCCCGCATGGAACTGGCGAAGCTGCCCTTCAATTGGCGGAAGGCGTCATGGGTGGCTTCCAGGCCATCGATGCTGATCCCGACATAGTCGAAATTCGCTGAGCGGATCTGCGCGATGTTCTGCTCATCGATCAACGTGCCGTTGGTGGACAACGCCACGAAGAAACCCTTGGCGCGGGCGTAGGCGCTGAGCACAAACAGATCGTCACGCAGCAGGGGTTCACCGCCGGAAAGAATCAATACCTTCACGCCGGCATCGTGCAGATCGTCGATCACGGTCAGTGCGGCGGGCGTATCCAGTTCGTCGCGAAAGACGCTGTCGGCGGACGTGGCGTAGCAGTGCTTGCAGGTCAGGTTGCAGCGCCTGAGCAGGTTCCAGATCACCACCGGCGGCTGGTTGCTGCCCGGTGGGCTGGTTCTGGGGGCGGGCACTTGGCCGGTCAGGGCACGCAGGTATTGGCTGATCCTCAACATGCAACTCTCCTTATGCAACTCTCCTTGAACCAGCGCGTGTTCAGCGTGGCACTGGCGGTAGCCGTAATCCGGTTTTTTTCAGGATGCGACTGCTCACCAGCATCTCGTCGGCGACACAGGCGTCGCCCAGCAAGTAGCGCAGGTGTTCGCGGTAGCTGTCGATTTCCTCGCGGCTGCGACCGTGCACCATGGCGAACAGGTTGTAGCGCCACGCGGTTCGTCGCGGACGTCGATAACAGTGGCTGACAAAAGGCTGTGCGCCGATCAGCGCGCCGAGGCGCGGCATGTCGGTGTCGCGCACATCCCAAACGGTCATGCCGTTGTAGCGATAGCCCAGGCGATAGTGGTTGGGGACAGCGGCGATGCGCCGGATCGCGCCCTCGGCCTGCAAGCGCTTGAGCAGATCCAGGGTGGATTCGATGCTCAGGTCCAGCTGTTCGGCGAGCCAGGCCCACGGGTCATCCAGCAGCGGCAAGCCGGCCTGGGTCAGTTCAATCAGGCGGTGTGCCAGGGTGTCTTCAGACCGGGAAGTACAGACCGACATGGTAAGTCTCCTCTTTAGGCACGTTGAGCAGCGGCAAACCGGTCAGGGTTTCGATGTATTGCAAGGTTTCGGTGACGTCTTGTTCGGTCGCGCAGGCGAGCACGAACCACATGTTCCAGGCGTGTTCGCGTCGATAGTTGTGCGCCACTTCTGGCAGGGCGTGCAGTTGCTCGGCGACCTCTTCGAACCGTTCTTCCGGCACGGCCAGCGCCGCGAGGGTGAAGGCGCCACCGAGGCGTTCGATGTCGAACATCGGACCGAAGCGCGTGAGTATTCCTTCACAGAGCAGTTCGTGGAGGCGGTGGAGCAATTCAGGGCTGCTGCTGTCCAGTTCGCTGGCCAGCGCCTGCCAGGGGTTACGCACCAGTGGCAGGCCCAGTTGCAAGCGGTTGATCAACCGACGGTCAAGATCATCCATGGGGCTCGGTTCCCGTTGAGGAGGCGGCAAAGCGTGCGCCGCATTGTTTGAAGGCATGGGTGCTGAACAGCACTTGATGGGGCAGGTCACTCAGCAAGTGTTCTTCCAGCAACGCCTGGATCTGCGCCTCGACCTGCGCGCGTTGGCGTCCGTGAACCATGCAGAACAGGTTGTAGCGCCACTGCGGCAGGCGCCGTGGCCGTTGATAGCAGAGGGTGATACCAGCTGCTCGCCCCAGGCGCTGGCCGACTTCGTCGATCAGCGCGTCCGGAACATCCAGCACCAGCATGGCGTTGGCGGTAAAACCCAGCGCGCGATGGTTGAGCACCAGGCCGACGCGGCGAAACAGTCCTTGTTCGTGCCACTGCTGCATTTGCGCGAGCACCTGGTTTTCATCGGCGTTTATCCGTTCGGCGAGGGCCTGATAAGGGCGTGATACCCGCGGCAATCCGCCTTCCAGATGCCGACATAGCGCCAGTGCCTGTTTGGGGCTCAATCCCGGCTTCATGGGCCTTCTCCCAGGGCAAAACCGAGGTCGATGCGGTAAGCGGTCAACATCGGCAGATCCAGCGGAACGAGGCCGGTTTCGTTCTCAAGTTGTTCGAGAACACGTTCGATGTGTGGGCGATCAGGCCCGGTCAGCACAAACCACAGGTTGTAGAAATGCTCCCGTGCGTAGTTGTGATTGACCTCGGGATACTGGCTGACGCGCTCGGCGACCTGTTGCAGACGTTCGGCGGGCACGGCGAAGGCGGCGAGGGTGCTGGCCCCGGCGCGGCGATGTTCGAACACCGGGCCGATCCGTGAGAGGGTGCCGGCCTGATCCATGGCGTCCAGACAAGCCATCACCTGGGCCTCGCGGCAACCGAGAATCCGGGCCATCTCCTTGTAAGGTTCCGGGCACAACGGCATGCCGTGCTGGAAGCGGTCGATCAGTTGGCGGCTGAGCAGGTCGAGGTTCATTTCAGTAGCCCATTTTCTGCGCGCGACTGCTGAAGAAGATGCCGCTCGGCGCGGTGGCGGGAAGGGTACTCAGCTGCTTCAGGCTGTACGGATCCCAGACCTGAACCTGATCGCCATCGCGTAATGACAGCCACAACTGGTCGCCGCGCGCGGTGAATTCCATGTGCAGCACCGCCGGCCCCGGCCGTAGATCGGCGACCACGGCGTGGGTTTCGGTATCGATGACCTGGACCCGATCGTTGTCCGGGTAGGCGAAATTGACCCACAGTTGCCGACCGTCCGGCCGCGACGTGACGAACACCGGTTGGCCGGCCACCGGGATGACAGCGGTCTGCTGCCACGAGCGGGAATCCATCACCAGCACCTGATGACGGCCGACGGCGGGCACGAAGGCCTGGTTGTCGGCAACGGCCCAACCCTCCAGATGCGGCATCTTGTAGACGGGCAACTTCGCCTGGCCGCGTCCGTAATCACCGAGCACTCGCTGCACCCCGCGCTCGGGGTGCCAGAGGTCGAGTTGCGCCATGCCGTCTTCGCCGAACAGCCCAGCCATGTAATAGCGACCATCGGGGGTAATCAGTGCGTCGTAGGGTTGCTGGCCGATGCCGGTGAAGCGGCTGATCCGTGGCGTGCTGCCCTGACTGAAATCGGCGGTCCAGATCTCGCCGGTATCGAACAGGCTGAACACAAAGCGCTGACCGGGCGCGTCGACCAGGCCCACCACCCGAGAACGTTTGCTGCCATCGGCGAGCGGTGTCGCGGGAATATCGGCCACCTGTTGCAGAGTGACGGCATCGAACACCTTCACGCCGCCGGGCACGTAGTTGGAGACCGCGATCAACTTGCCGTCCTGACTGATGGCGCCGCCGATGCTGTTGCCGCCCTGGATGACGCGATGGTCGATGCGTTGGGTCAGCAGGTCGATTTTGCTCAACCCGCCGTCGCGGCCGAACACATAGGCATAACGCTGGTCGTGGGAAAACACTACCGAGGCATGGGACAGATCGCCGAAGCCTTCGAGTCGGGCCAGTGCCGTGCGGGTGTCGCTTTCGATGATTTGCACGCTGCCGGTGGCGCGCTCCACCACCACGCCCAGATCGCCGGAGCCCCGCAACGGAGGCTGAACACACGCGGACAACAGCAGCCCGGTCGCCGCTAAAAGCAGGGTTGAACGGATCATGGTGCGGGATATCCCTGGAGAAGAAGATCGACCAGCCAACGGATGTCGTCCGGGCTGAGCAACGGGGCCCAACCGGGCATCGCGGTGCCGGGGCGACCTTGGGTGACGGTGGCAATCAGGCTGTCGCGGGACTTGCCTGCCAGCGTTGCGCGCGTCAGGTCCGGACCCAGCCCGCCGGTCATGTGCAGTCCATGGCAGGCGCCGCAATCCTGGGCCAGCAGGTGCTCGAGTTGGGCCTGACGCTTGGCGTCCGGCGCCGCAACCGAGGTCGCGCAAAAAAGGAGGAGGGCCGCCAGAACCACTGTGTGTCGATGAACCATCATGGCGCCCTCCGTTGGCTATTTGAGACTCAGGACCCAAGTTGCAAGTGTCTTCGCTTCGTCATCCGTCACCGGGTTGGCCGGCATTGGTATCGGCCCCCAGTTGCCTTGCGTACCGTTCTTGATGTGGTTGGCCAGGGTGTCCACGGCCTCGGGCACGCCAGCGTTCTTGACCGCGACATCCTTGAGCGCCGGGCCAACAAGCTTGGTGTCGATGGAATGGCAGGCGGCGCAGGGTTTGCTCTTGAACAGTTCCGGCGCGTCTTGGGCCATAACCGGCTGCACGCTCAGCGCAGCGGTCAGGGCGAACAGTGAAAGCAGAGTATTTTTCATGGTCGTTCCTTGCATTGATGGAGCTCAATAAATGTCGTGTTGGGTGTTGTAGACATTGAATTTCCCGGTGGGGGTGATCAGTCGTTTGTCCTTGATCACCGATTTGAGCTTCAGCGTTTTGTCGTCGATCACCACCAGCGCCGATTCGTCCGACTGGCCGCTCCATACGGAGAACCAAACCTCATCGCCAGCCTTGTTGTATTCCGGCTGCACGACCCGCATGGCGCCTTGCTTGATGCCGGCGTACTCGGCGATGGGCAGCACGGTGTAGCCGGCGTCGAGTTTGTCGAGGTTGAACACCGCCACCGACTGGCTCAACTTGGCGTCCGGGTTGAGGGTGGTGTCGACATACAGGTGGCGCGAGTTGGGGTGGGTTTTGATGAACAGCGATCCACCGCCCTGACCCTTGAGCGAGGCGACCTGTTTCCAGGCGTATTGCGGGTGTTTGACCGGGTCGGTACCGATCAGCGAGATACCGTCGTCTCCCAGGTGGCTGGTGGCCCAGACCGGCCCGTAGACAGGATGATCAAAGTTGGCGCCACGACCCGGGTGAGGGGTTTTGCCGACGTCCACCAGGGCCGCCAACTTGCGATCCTTGGAGTCGATCACGGCGACTTTGTTGGAGTTGTTGGCGGCGGTCATGAAGTAGCGATGGGTGCTGTCCCAACCGCCGTCATGCAGGAAAGGCGCGGCGTCGATGTAGGTGATGGTGAGGTTTTTGATGTCCTGGTAGTTGACCAGCATGACCTTGCCGGTTTCCTTGACGTTGACGATGAACTCCGGCCATTCATGGGAGGCGATGATCGCCGCGACCCGGGGTTCCGGGTGATATTCCTGCTTGTCGACAGTCATGCCGCGGGTCGAGACGATCTGTTTGGGCTCCAGGGTTTCGCCATCCATGATGGTGAATTGTGGTGGCCAATAGGAGCCGGCGACGGTGTATTTGTCCTCGTAGCCCTTGAACTTGGAGGTCTCCACCGAGCGCGCCTCGATGCCCACTTTGACTTCGGCGACCTTGGTCGGCTCCACCGGCCACAGGTCGATCATGTCGATCCGGGCGTCTCGACCAATCACCAGCAGGTAGCGACCGGAGGCAGAAATGCGCGAGATGTGCACCGCGTAACCGGTCTCGATCAGCTTGACGATTTTCTTGCTGTCACCGTCGATCAGGGCAATCTTGCCGTCATCGCGCAACGTCACCGAAAACAGGTTCGGCAGATTGAGTTTGCTCAGTTGCTTCTTCGGACGATCCTCGGGCTTGACCAGTACTTTCCAGGTTTTCAGCGTCTCGGCCATGCCCCATTCCGGTGGCGTGGGCGGTGTGTGCTGAATGAACTTGGCCATGGCCGTGATCTGATCCTTGGTCAGCGCATTCGATGTTCCCCAGTTCGGCATGCCCGCTGGTGATCCGAAGGTAATCAACGCCTCCAGATACGGTTGGCCGCGAGACTGGGTGATGTCCGGCGTCAGTGGTTTACCCGTGGCGCCTTTGCGCAGCACGCCGTGGCAGCCGGCGCAGCGCTGGAAGTAGATTTCCTTGGACGCGTCGAACTCGGCCTGACTCATGTCGGGCGCTCCGGCGGTTTTGACCATCAGCGGGCTGGCCGCAGCAGTGGCGGGTTCCTCGGCTCTGGCTGCGTGAGTCACCGCAAGGGCCAGCGCCGACCACAATGTGGCGACAGTCAGAGCAAACGTTTTTCTATTGCTGATCAGCATTCCATTTCTCCTCAGGCAAGACCTTTGCGATGTGCTGGAACGGCAGCGCAGAACGCAGGTTCTTAGTGCCGTGCAAGGCTATGCCCGAGCAGGCCAATGCTTGCTTGACCGCGATCAAGTTTGCCGGCCATGTCGCTTGCCAGGTTGTCGCAGGCGCCCGTAGCGTGTGGCTTGAATCCGCTTTTGGAACAGACAGCCCATGGACCGAATCCAGTCTTGCGAACCCTTCTATCAACCGCTCAATAATGAGGAGGCGCTGTTCGAGCAAGCCTGGCGACACGGCATGCCGGTGCTGATCAAAGGCCCGACGGGGTGCGGCAAGACCCGTTTCGTCCAGCACATGGCCCATCGGCTGAAGCTTCCGCTGTACACCGTGGCTTGCCATGACGATCTGAGTGCCGCCGACCTGATCGGTCGTCATTTGATCGGTGCCCAAGGCACCTGGTGGCAGGACGGGCCACTGACCCGCGCGGTGCGTGAAGGCGGCATCTGTTATCTGGACGAAGTGGTCGAGGCGCGGCAGGACACAGTGGTCGTACTGCACCCACTGGCTGATGATCGTCGCGAGTTGTTCCTGGAACGCACCGGCGAAGTGCTGAAGGCACCGCCGTCATTCATGCTGGTGGTGTCGTATAACCCCGGCTACCAGAACCTGCTCAAAGGCATGAAACCCAGCACCCGACAACGGTTCGTGGCGATGCGTTTCGGCTATCCGCCGGTGGCCGATGAAGAGCGTATTGTCAGCCGGGAAGCGCAGGTGGACAGCGCGTTGGCGGCGCAAGTGGTCAGGTTGGGGCAGGCCCTGCGAAGGCTGGATCAACATGATCTTGAGGAAGTTGCCTCGACACGGCTGCTGATTTTTACCGCGCGAATGATCCGCTCCGGCATGAGCCCGCGTGAAGCGTGCATGGCCTGCCTGGCCGAGCCGCTGAGCGATGATCCGCTGACGGTTGCGGCGCTGATGGGCGTGGTTGATGTCCACTTCGGCTGAGTCCAGGGGCGTTGCGCGTGGCCACCTGCCGGGCGATCTGGCGATGTGGTTCTTCATTTTGGCCGAGTTGTCGGTGTTCGCCATCCTGATTCTGGCGTTCGCCGTGACCCAGGCACTCAAACCGCAGTTGTTCGGTGAAAGCCGTCAATTGCTCAACACCTCTACCGGCCTGGCGATGACCCTGAGCCTGCTCACCGCCGGGCTGTTCGCCGCGCTGGCTCAGGAGCAAGTCAGGCGTTCCCGGTCCCGCCACGGCGCCGTGCTTCTGCTGGCCGCGTTGCTTGCCGGCAGCGTCTATGTGGTGTTGAAACTTACCGAATACCGGCACTTGCTGGCCTCGGGGCTGGGCATGGAGCACAACACGTTTTTCACCCTCTACTGGATCCTCACCGGTTTTCATTTTCTCCATGTATTGCTCGGCATGGTCATTCTCGGATGGCTGGCCGAGCGCTGCCGTCGAGGCCTGTACAACGCGGCCAACCGCAGCGGGCTTGAATCGGGCGTGCTGTATTGGCACATGGTCGATCTGATCTGGGTCGTGCTGTTTCCGCTGGTGTACGTGCTGAATTGACGGAGGTTCTGATGTCGGCTTCCAGGTTGTTGCTCGTCTGCTGGGCAGCGTTGGCCACATTAAGCGTGTGCACCGTTGTGTTGTCACAAGTCGGCGCGACGTGGCTGTTGTCCATTGCCATTTTGCTGGTGGCGGTCGGCAAGGCCTGGCTGATCACCGATGGCTTCATGGAGATGCGCCATGCGCCGCGATTGTGGCGCCGGTTGATGGTGAGCTGGGCGCTGGTGTTGGCGGCCATTGTGGGGCTGACGCTGGTGTTGTTCCGCTAGCCACCTGTGGCGAGGGAGCTTGCTCCCGTTGGGGCGCGCAGCGGCCCTAAAACCAGTCACCGCGAATATTCAGATAGAAAGCAGACACAGGTTTTACGGCTGCTTCGCAACCGAGCGGGACGGTGCGGCGATCCGACAAGCTCCCTCGCCACAGTTGGTGCCTGGCGTCCTGGTGCTTATATCCGACCAAAACCATCTGCCTTTCTTGATCGCCATCAAGCAGGTTTTACCCCCTCGCTTTCTATCATGGGCACGCCAAGCAAAGAGGAAGCGACCATGTCAGAGACCTTCACCAAAGGCATGGCCAGGAATATCTACTTCGGGGGAAGCGTCTTTTTCTTCCTGATATTCCTGGCCTTGACCTATCACACGGAACAGACCTTTCCAGTGCGCAGCAACGAAGCGCAGTTAACCGAATCAGTGATTCGCGGCAAGACGGTCTGGGAACAAAACAACTGCGTCGGCTGCCACACGCTGCTGGGCGAGGGGGCCTATTTCGCCCCTGAGCTGGGCAACGTATTCCAGCGGCGCGGCGGGGAGGAGGGTTTTAAACCTTTTATGCATGCCTGGATGAAAATGCAGCCGCTGGGCGTACCGGGCCGACGAGCGATGCCGCAGTTCAAGTTGAGCGAGCAAGAGGTGGATGACATCGCCGAGTTTCTCAAATGGAGCTCGAACATCAACACCAATGGCTGGCCGCCAAACAAGGAGGGCTAAGAGATGAGCATCGCTAATCCGCATCTGAAATTCGCCTCGCAAGCCGTGGCCAAACCGTACTTCGTGTTTGCCCTGATGCTGTTTCTCGGTCAGGTGCTGTTCGGTTTGATCATGGGGGTGCAATACGTGATCGGAGACTTTCTGTTCCCGATCATTCCCTTCAACGTGGCGCGGATGGTGCACACCAATCTGCTGATCGTCTGGCTGCTGTTCGGCTTCATGGGCGCTGCCTATTACCTGATTCCAGAAGAGGCCGACCGCGAACTGCACAGTCCGAAGCTGGCGATCATTCTGTTTTGGGTATTCGCCGCTGCTGGTGTGCTGACGATTCTTGGCTATCTGCTGGTGCCTTATGCAGGCCTGGCCAAACTGACGCATAACGAGCTGCTGCCGACCATGGGCCGGGAGTTCCTGGAGCAGCCGACCATCACCAAGATGGGCATTGTGGTGGTGTGCCTGGGCTTTCTCTACAACATCGGCATGACCCTGCTCAAAGGTCGCAAGACCACGGTCAGCATGGTGATGATGACCGGGTTGATCGGTCTTGCGGTGTTCTTCCTGTTCTCCTTCTACAACCCCGGTAACCTGGCCCGCGACAAGTTCTACTGGTGGTGGGTGGTGCATCTTTGGGTGGAAGGCGTGTGGGAACTGATCATGGGCTCGATGCTCGCCTTCGTGCTGATCAAGATCACCGGTGTCGACCGGGAAGTCGTGGAGAAATGGCTGTACGTGATCATCGCCATGGCGCTGATTACCGGGATCATCGGCACCGGTCACCACTTCTTCTGGATCGGTGCGCCCGAGGTCTGGTTGTGGGTCGGCTCGATCTTCTCGGCACTTGAGCCGCTGCCGTTCCTGGCCATGGTGATCTTTGCCTTCAGCATGGTGAGGAACCGTCGTCGGCAACACCCGAACCGCGCCGCCACGCTTTGGGCCAAGGGCACCACGGTCACGGCGTTCTTCGGTGCGGGTGTCTGGGGCTTTCTGCATACCTTGGCGCCGGTCAACTTCTACACCCATGGTTCGCAACTGACGGCAGCGCACGGTCACCTGGCTTTCTACGGTGCTTACGCGATGATCGTGATGACCTTGATCAGCTACGCCATGCCACGACTGCGCGGGCTGGGTGAAGCGGGTGACGAGCGTTCACAGACCCTCGAAATCTGGGGCTTCTGGTTGATGACCCTGTCGATGGTGATGATCACGCTGTTCCTCACCGCGGCCGGTGTCGTACAGGTTTACCTGCAACGCTGGCAGGCCGATGGGATCGCGTTGCCATTCATGGCCACGGTCGAACATCTGCAAGTGCTGTTCTGGGCGCGTCTGGGCGCCGGTCTCGGCTTCTTCGCCGGGCTGCTCTGTTACTTGTTCAGCTTCAAGCAACGTGGCCGCGCAGCCTTGCGCGCCCCGGCTGCGGTTGTGCCTTCATGAACGGCTAGAAAAGGTCGGCCCGGCTGATACAGCGGGCCGTTTTTTTGGTTTCCAGCAAGGGCAAGCATCATGGCGTTTACCGTCGAACTGGAAGAGTGGGTAGGCAGTGTCTGGCATCGTTTCATCACCCGGCGCGCCAGCCCTGATTTCCCCGAAGCACGGGTTGAACTGGCCAGCCAGCAACGCCCGCTGGCGCTGTTGTTCCGCGCCATGGGCGGTGCCAATGGCGTCGGTGTGGAAGCGGCCAGCGACCGCGATCTGCTGCTGCGACGCAATGTGTTGCAGCAAATCGCCGGCACCTGCAAACAAGTACCGCTGGCGTGGTGTGACGAGCGTAATTTACGGCTGCCATCGAGCCTAGCGGTGTTTCCTGAAGTGGCACTGAATGAGGAACTCTATCGGTGGCTCGCGTTGCTGGCGGCGCAGGCCGGGCAGATGCGCCACTGGGGCCGGGACAATCAACGCTGGACGCAACAGCTGCTGCGACGCTATCCGGCGCTGCGTGTTCGGTACCAACGACTGGTCGATGCCCATCTGCAATTGCGCCCCGATCCGGCCTCGTTGAACGGCAGCGAAGCGGCACTGGAACGGGCGTTATGCCAGGCGTTGCGCGAGCCCGGCAGTGTCGAGCACTTTCCCCGTAGCGAACGGGCCGCGTGGCCGCTGCCGCTGTGGTTGTACCCGCCGCAAAATCTCGCTAGTCCCCAGGCTGCCGATCTGGGCGATGAGTCCGAAGAGTCTTTGACCACGCCACCCGGCGAGCAGAAAGGCGGGCGTAAGCGCGCGACGCGGATCGAGGAAAGCACCCGTGAAGGCGGGCTGCTGGTGGTGCGTCTGGAGAACCTGTTCAGCTGGACCGAGCACGTGGACCTGGATCGCTGGTCGGATGACAGCGAAGACCCGGACGCTGCCCGAGTCGCCGACGACCTGGATGAATTGACGCTGTCGCGCACACGCCTGCGCAAGGGGGGTGGTCTCAAGCTGCATCTGGATTTACCACCGGCCGATGTCGACGATATTCCCCTCGGCGAGGGCATCAAGTTGCCGGAGTGGGACTATCGCAAGCAACAGATGCAGGACAGCTTCGTCAACCTGCAAATGCTGGTGCCCCGAAACTGTGAGGCGCAGCCGCTGCCGCTACGCTTGAAGGCCTCGGCGCACCGCTTGCGGCGTCAGTTCGAGCACCTGCGCAATGATCGTCAATGGTTACGCCAACAACCTCAGGGATCAGAGCTGGACATGCAGGCCTGGCTGGATTTTCACGTTGATCGCGAGCATGGCCAGTGCGCCGAACGCGGTTTGTTCATGGAGCAGCGGCAGACTCGCCGCGACCTGGCGTGCCTGTTGCTGGCCGACGTATCGATGTCCACCGACGCCCATCTGAACGATGAGCATCGTGTTATCGACGTCATCCGCGACAGCCTGCTGCTGTTCGGCGAAACCTTGTCGGTGCTGGGTGATGATTTCGCCCTGTACGGGTTTTCCTCGTTGCGTCGTCAGCAAGTGCGCATGCAGGAACTCAAGTCGTTCATCCAGCGTTATGACGACACCACCCGAGGTCGTATTCAAGGTCTCAAACCGGGGTATTACACACGCATGGGCGCCGCCATTCGCCAGGCCACGCAACTGTTGGGCACGAGCAAGCGGCGCAGCAAACTGTTGTTGCTGCTGACGGATGGCAAACCGAATGATCTGGATCTGTATGAAGGGCGCTACGGTGTTGAAGATACCCGCGAGGCGGTGCTGGAGGCACGGCGTCAGGGGCTGACGCCGTTCTGTATCACGATCGATCGCGAGGCCGGGGATTACCTGCCATACATGTTCGGCGCCAATGGCTACACCTTGATCCGCCAGCCCGAACAACTCCCCCTGCGCTTGCCGCAGTTGTACCGCCAGCTGACTCAGCCTTGAACCCCGGTTTGATCAACGCAGCATCAGCTGATGCTGCGCGGCAGCCAGAAGAACATCACCACGCAAAAGACCGTCAGGCCAACGCAGAACCACATGAATCGGCGCTGCCGACGTTCCCCGGCGTGTTCGGCCAGTGCTGGCAGGGGCATGCCGCATTGGTGGCACTCGGTTTCTTGTGAAGGGTTGGCATGTTGGCAATACAGGCAGACGGGCATGGCACTCACTCGAACTGTTCCAGGCGCAGACGATCAAGAATGGCGATCTGACGGCCGTCCTGGGTGATGATGTTTTCATCGATCAAGCGGCGGATGATTCGCGAAAAGGTTTCTGGCTGGATCGACAGATGCCCCGCAATCAGTTGCTTGGCCATCGGCAGTTCGAATTGGCAGTCAACGGTTTGCTGGCGTACCAGTTGCGTCAGCAGATAACGCACGACCCGGTGGGTGGCGTTTTTCAGCGACAGGGTTTCGATTTCGTTGACCCGTTGATGTAAGCGAACGCAGAGCTTGCCCAGCAGTGCGAAGGTCAGCCGGCTATTACTCTGCAGCAGGCGCATGTAGGTGCTGTTGGATAAACGATAGAGCTGGGTGGGGCAGATCGCTTCGGCCGAGGCCACATAGTTTGGGGTGTCCATCAGCATCATCGCCTCGGCGAAGGTTTGCCGATCGCTGATGACCTCGAACACTTTCTCCTGCCCATCCGGTGTCAGTCGGTAGATCTTCACCGCTCCGGAAATTATGAAATAGAACGCATCGGCCGGCTCACCCTGACGAAACAACGGCTCGCCTTTGTCGATGCTCAGCAATTGGCTGGTACTCATCAATTCGTCCAGCTGTTCTTCGTTCAACGGCTCGAACAAATGATGACTGCGCAGAATCTGGTGATGGACGCGGTGAAGCACCATGAGAATTCATCCTGAAGAGTGAGAAGGGGGGGGCTGGCGATCAAGTCAGACGAGGCCCAGGGAAACGCCGCTGGCCACGGCCAGGATTGAGGTCAACACCACGAACCAGGCCAGTGGCTGGATGACTTTTTTCATGACGACTCCTGGGATCGGTTTGTTTGATTTCCACAAGCTTGAGCAAGACATGGGCCAGGCTTGGAGGCCTTTATTTAGCGGGGTTCTCAGGCGTGAGGGTAAAAAAGACCCTGAGGATTAGGGTGAAAATAACCCTTTAATGGTCATTTGTACCCTGATCCGGAATGCCCTGTGGCGAGGGAGCTTGCTCCCGCTGGAGTGCGAAGCACTCCCAACATCGATCTACGCGGTATGTCTGATAGAACGCATTCGCCGGTTTTACGGCTGCTGCGCACCCGAGCGGGAGCAAGCTCCCTCGCCACAAAGGGCAGCGCTCGGTATCGAGGCACGCCCCTTGCACACTTGATCTGCGACAACGGCGATGGATCGGCAATACCCGATGATTGCCCCTGGACTCACCTCGGCACCTGCAGGTTGGTGTCAGGTCAGCAACAAGGTAGAGGAGTGGTTTTATGCAAGTGCTTGACCGCCGTAAAGCGATGGCAATCACGCCGCTGTTTCGGCTGGCCTTTCGGCCATTTTTCCTCGCCGGTTGCCTTTTGGCAGTGCTGGTCATTCCGCTCTGGCTGGCGGCCTTCAGTGGTTCGATTTCCAACTGGCAGCCGGCGGGCGGTTGGCTGGGCTGGCATCGGCATGAATTGCTGTTCGGGTTCGGCTTGGCGATTATCGCGGGCTTTCTGTTGACGGCGGTGCAGACCTGGACCGGTCGCCCCGGCCTCAGCGGCAAACCGTTGGCCGCGCTGGCGTTGCTGTGGTTATTGGCGCGGGTGGCCTGGCTGGCCAATGCGCCGTGGCCGTTGCTCGCAGTGCTGGAACTGGCGTTCCCGTTGGCGGTGGCGGTACTCATGGGCTTCACCTTGTGGAAAGTGCGGCAGAAACGTAACTACCCGATTGTGGTGGTCTTGATGTTATTGGCCTTGGCTGACGGGTTGTCCCTGTATGGTCTGGTCGAGGGGCATGAAGGCTGGCAGCGCCAAGGCGTGCTGAGCGGCATCTGGCTGGTGGCGGCGATGATGGGGTTGATCGGCGGGCGAGTAATTCCGTTCTTCACCCAGCGCGGCCTTGGTCGGGTGGAAGGCGTTGCCGCCTGGCCCTGGCTGGATCGACTGCTGTTGGTCGGTTCGCCGCTGGTGGCGTTGTTGTATGCCGCAGGACCTGCGCTCGCCCCCAATGTCTGGGTGGGCCTGCTGTTCGCGGTGCTGGCGGCGGGGCATCTGGTGCGTCTGGTGCGCTGGCATGACCGGGCACTCTGGCGCGTGCCGTTGCTGTGGTCGCTGCATCTGGCTTATGGCTGGTTGGCGGTGGCGTGTCTCGGGATGGCGCTGTGGCATTTCGGTGTGCCGGTTAACCCGAGTCTGGCGGTGCATTGCCTGACCATAGGGGCCATGGCTGGCCTGGTGCTGGCGATGATCGCGCGGGTCAGCCTCGGCCACACCGGTCGCCCCCTGGAACCGCCCTCAGGCATGACTCTGGCGTTCATTCTGCTCAACCTGGCGTGTCTGAGCCGGGTGGTGTTGGTCCTGTTCTTGCCGTTGGCCGCATTGTGGCTGGCCGGTCTGTGCTGGGCGCTGGCGTTTGCGCTGTATGCCTGGCGCTACGGGCCGATGCTGCTGCGGGCCCGGGTTGACGGTCATCCGGGATGAGCACGCACACTGACAGAGGCTGGCGCTGATGTATCCGTTTTTCCTGGTCACACACCTGTTGGCGGCAATCGCCTTCATTGGCACGCTGTTTTTTGAGGTGGTCATCTGGCATCGCGCCCGCCAGCCGTTGACGGAGATTGCGCAAGTGACGGCGGATCAGGCGATTGCCCTGCGTTCGCGTAAGGTCCTGCACGGCGTGGTGTTGCTGTTGTATGGCGCCGGCATCGGTTTGGCGTGGCAGTACCGTGGCGCATTGAGTCAGCCGCTGGCCAGCAGTTTTGGTACGTTGCTGAGCCTGAAAATCCTGTTGGCCTTGAGCATCATTGGTCATTACTTGCTGCTGGCCTATTGGCTGACCCACGGGCGCCTGACCGCGACCCGCGCAAGCTGGATTCGTCGCAGCATTCTCGGGCACATGGTGTTGATCGTGATCCTGGCCAAGGCCATGTTCTATTGGCACGGCTGATCGCAATACGTCCCTCATAAACAAAACCCGCGTCATCCGGTTGGATGGCGCGGGTTGGGGGTGGCCGGCAATCAATGGCGGGGGTTCAGGGCATTCATGAACAACACGTTGTTTTCCAGGTGGATGTGTTGCATCAGGTCATCTTTAAACTCCAGCAACCCGCGGTAGAGTGCGCGCCAAGTGTTGCAGGCATCGGCAGGCGGGGTGATGTGATGGGTCAGGGCGAGCATCTTCTCCAGCGCTTCGCCGTGTTGATCATGTTCGAAACGCAGCACCTGGATCGGCGGTGCGGCTTGAGGACCAACGCCTTGTTGCAGCATCGGGAACAGCACTTGTTCTTCCTTGAGCATGTGGCCTTCGAGTTCCTGCTGCATGTCTGTCAGCAGATCGGCCAGGCCGTTGGGGCAACTGCTGCGCGCGCCATGGACCTGCTCGACGCGGCGGGCCAGGCGGATCAGCTCCGGTAGTTGCTCGCGGTGGCGGGCGTGGTAGCGCGCCAGAAGGTGGGCGATCAGCAGTTCCGACGGTTCGTTGCGCCAGTCGTGCTGGGTTTCGCCGGCGTCTTGCAGAATCTGCAGGGCGTCGGCAATGAGGACCGGATCGAGGTTTTTGCCAAGGGCCGCTTCACGCAGGCTTTTATGCCCGCCGCAACAGAAGTCCAGTTTGAAGGTGTGAAAGATCCGGGTGGCACCGGGAATGTCGCAGGCCAGTTGGCCGAGGCTTTGTTCCAATAGGGGCTGGCTCATCAGGGTTCCTTGTTTGGGTTTCAACGGTTCCCCAGGCTCATTGCACTCGGCATGCCATTTTTAACGTGTTGAAAAACATGGATTAATTTTTAGTTGTGGTGATATTCACCCTGATGCTTCAGGGTGAATACAACCATAGAGGGTGATGACTACCATGCTGCGAGAAAGCCTGGCGGCCGACCTGATCGTCGAGTTGCCCAATGCCGTGCGGTTGCAACGACTGGTCCAGACCCTGCGCGAATACTTCAACAGTGGCGCCGTGGGCTTGCTGCGTCTGGATGACGACAGCCTCAGGCCCGTTGCGACGGTGGGGCTGGTGCATGAAGCGTTGGGGCGCCGGTTCGTCATCGCCCAGCATCCTCGGCTGGCGGCGATCATGGCGTCGCGCGAGCCGACCTGGTTCGAGCCCGATAGCCGCCTGCCGGACCCCTACGACGGCTTGCTCGACAACCATGTCGGCGAACCGCTGCCGGTGCATGACTGCATGGGCGTGAGTCTGTATGTCGAGGGGCGGATCTGGGGCGCGATCACCCTCGATGCGCTGCACGCCGGGACCTTTGACAACCGGGCGCGAGAAGAACTCAAGCGCTGCACTTTGCAGATCGAAGCCGCCGTGCGGGTCACCCGCCTGGAGCAGGAAAACCGCAGCTTGCGCCTGTCCCGCAGCGATCCCCAGGACTTGCGCATGCCCGTCGGGGAGGGCGAGATCCTTGGGCAAAGTGAGGTGTTGCATCAGTTGCTCAATGAGCTGGATGTACTGGCCGATTCCGATCTGCCGGTATTACTGCTGGGCGAGACCGGCGTCGGCAAAGAGCTGTTCGCACGGCGCTTGCATCGTCTTTCAAGGCGCCACCACAAACCGCTGATACAGGTTAACTGCGCAGCCTTGCCGGAGTCGCTGGCGGAGAGTGAGTTGTTCGGGCATGTCAAAGGCGCCTTTTCCGGTGCTACGAGTGACCGTGCCGGACGCTTCGACGCCGCCAACGGTGGCACGCTGTTTCTCGATGAAGTCGGGGAGTTGCCCTTGAGTGTGCAAGCGAAATTGCTGCGCACCCTGCAAAACGGCGAGATCCAGCGCCTGGGCGCCGACAAGCCGTTGCACGTCGATGTACGCATCATCGCCGCCACCAACCGGCACCTGCCGGACAGTATCCGCGACGGTTTGTTTCGCGCCGATCTGTATCACCGCCTCTCGGTGTATCCGGTGCCGATTCCGGCCTTGCGCGAGCGTGGTCACGATGTGTTGATGCTGGCCGGGCATTTTCTGGAGCTCAATCGGGCGCGGCTCGGTCTGCGAGGTTTGCGTTTGTCGCCGGCGGCGGAGCGAGCCTTGCTGGCATACACTTGGCCGGGCAATGTGCGCGAACTGGAGCACGTCATCAGTCGGGCGGCGTTGAAGCAGCTCAGTCGCGGGACGAGTCGCACATCGATCATGACGCTGGAACCAGAGGTTCTCGATCTCGACAGCCCGATGGCAGCACCGGGGGCAGAGGTCGAGCCATCCCGGGACATTACGGCTGATCTGCCGTTCCAGCCCTTGGGCGAAGCCGTCGATGATTACCAGCGCAAGAAGATCCTCGAGGCCCTGAGCCTGTCCGGGGACAACTGGGCCAGCGCCGCGCGGATGCTGGAAGTTGACCCCAGCAACCTGCACAAACTGGCGCGGCGCCTGCGTCTGAAGTAGATAAGGGCGCTGCCGCTTCGACGCTCGGCGTTGATGACGGTCAAGGTGGTATCGCGCAGTGCCTCACACACTGCGCAAAACCTTCCGGAGATCACCGTCATGCCCCTTTCCCTGGCCCAAATGCGCCGTAACTACACCCTCAATGGCCTGCAAGATGAGGCTGCGCTGGACGATCCGCTGGCGATGTTCCGGCAATGGCTGCAACAGGCCCGCGACACCGAGTGCGCACCTGTCGAGGCCAATAGCATGGTGCTGGCGACGGTCGATGATGAAGGGCGGCCGCACTGCCGGGTGTTGTTGCTCAAAGGCCTGAGCGATGAAGGTTTTACTTTTTTCGGCAATTATCAGAGCGACAAGGGGCGGCAACTGGCCGCCAATCCCTATGCCGCCATGACGTTTTTCTGGCCGGGGCTGGAGCGTCAAGTGCGCATCGAAGGCCGGGTGTCCAGGCTCGACCCGCAACTCTCGGATGCATACTTCGATTCCCGCTCGATGGCCAGTCGCCTGGGCGCCTGGGCTTCACCGCAAAGCCGTCCCTTGGCCAGCCGCGCAGCGCTGGAGTCGATGCTGGCGCAAACCATCAAAGGCTTCGTCGGCCAGACCGTTTCGCGTCCTGAGTACTGGGGCGGTTATTGCCTGCACCCTGAACGTCTGGAGTTCTGGCAGGGCCGTGCCGACCGCTTGCATGACCGCCTCGATTACCGGTTGCGAGATGGTGCATGGCAACGGCGCCGCTTGGCGCCTTGAACACTTCTCACCGACTCACGAAATGCTGCTCCCAGCACAAAAACCTGTGGCGAGGGAGCTTGTCGGATCGCCGCACCGTCCCGTTCGGCTGCGAAGCAGTCGTAAAACGACGGATGCGGTCTACCTGAAGAATTACGGGGGCAGGTTTTGGGGCCGCTCCGCAGCCCAGCGGGAGCAAGCTCCCTCGCCACAGGTCTGTGCGCCACTCGTCATCACCGCCGAGTGTTATTCCTCCATGTCCCCGTCGAGGTACCTCCTTGGAGGAATAGGCTCATTCGCTATTCCGGTTCAGGCTTTGGGCCATACCCTCATCTACGGGAAAGCCTGGATATGGCCCATCTGACGCAACGCAGTTTCGAACCCCTGAACATTGCCGTGCTGACCATCAGCGATACGCGCACCTTTGACACCGACACTTCGGGACAGACCCTGACCGATTTGCTGCAAACCGCCGGGCATGTGTTGATCGATCGTGGCCTGGTCAAGGACGATATCTATCAGATCCGCGCAACGGTCTCCCAGTGGATCGCCGACCCTCAGGTGCAAGTCATATTGATGACTGGCGGCACCGGATTCACTGCTCGTGACAACACACCGCAAGCGGTGCTGCCACTGCTGGACAAACATGTGGAAGGCTTCGGCGAATTGTTCCGCCAGGTGTCGCTGGAAGAGATTGGCATGTCCAGCCTGCAGTCCCGGGCACTGGCCGGGATGAGCAACGGCGTACTGGTGTGCTGCGTTCCTGGTTCGCCGGGTGCCTGCCGGACCGCCTGGAACAAGATTCTGCTTGAGCAGCTGGACAGTCGCACCGGCCCATGTAACTTCGCCCCGCATCTGAAAGCGCAAGCGCAGCGGGTCATCGACGCCTGCGAGACACGCTCATGAGCGGCCGGGTGTGCGACCTCGGCAACCTGATGCCCGTGGACGAGGCCATCAGCCGTCTGCTCGACCAGGCGCCGCCACCACCCCTGGCGCAAAAGGTCCATTTGGACCAGGCCATGGGGCGGGTGCTGGCAGCGGACATTCATTGCCCGGTGAACCTGCCGGCCTGGGACAACAGTGCCATGGACGGTTATGCCCTCAGGGCGGCTGATTTGCCGCAGGCAGGTGGCTGGTTGACGATTGGCGGACGAATTGCGGCGGGGGATCAGGCGTGTTCACCCTTGCTCGCGCAACAAACGGTACAGATCTTTACCGGCGCGCCATTACCACCGGGTGCCGATACCGTGGTGCCGCAAGAGCGCTGCCGGGTCGAGGGCGAGCGCGTCTGGTTCCCGCCGGTATCCGTTGGTGATCACGTGCGCAAGGAAGGGGAGGAAGTTCGCCGCGGGCATCTGTTGCTCAAGGCCGGCAAACGCCTGCGCGCACAAGAACTGGGGTTGCTGGCCGGTGCCGGGATAGCGCGGGTCGAGGTCTATCGGCCGTTGCAGGTGTGCCTGCTCAGCAGTGGTAATGAACTGCGCGAGCCGGGTGATTCCTTGGCACCGGGGCAGATCTACAACAGCAACCGGTATTGCCTCGCGGCGTTGTTGCGCGGCTGGGGCGTCGAGGTGCATGACTATGGCGTCATGGCCGATGAGTTGGTGGCCAGCCGGCATGCCTTGAGTCTGGCGTCTTCGGAATGCGACTTGCTGTTGAGCTCTGGTGGCGTGTCGGTCGGGGAGGAAGATCACCTCAAACAGGCCATCGAGGAACTGGGCAGTGTGGATTTCTGGCGGCTGGCGATCCAGCCGGGTAAGCCATTGGCCTATGGCGAAGTGGCCGGTAAACCGTGGATCGGTATGCCGGGAAACCCGTCAGGGGCGCTGATTACCGCGTTGGTGGTGGTGCGTCCGTTCCTGCTCAGGGCCCAGGGCGTGACTGACGTGCTGCCGGTGCCGCTGGCTGTGCCTGCCGGGTTCGACTGGTTGCAGCGAAACAAGCGTCGACAATACCTGCGGGCCAGGTTGACGCCCGGCGCCGATGGCCAGTTGAGTGTGGAACTGCACCCTCAGCAAAGCTCGGCCATGTTGACCGCCGCGTGCTGGGCCGACGGGCTGGCGGTTATCGAGTGCGAGCAGCAAGTGCTCAAGCACGACAACGTGATGTTCCTGTCCTTCGCCGACCTGATGCAGTGATGGCAATTGATTGCCGTCAAGGCTGTGCCTGCCGGTCTGGCTAGACTGTGTGGCGAGGGAGCTTGCTCCCGCCGGGTCGCGAAGCGGCCCTGTTATTCAGGCCTGCTGCGCAGTCCAGCGTCGGAACGCCGCCCGGAGCAAGCTCGCTCGCCACAAGCGCATTCCAACCATGGCCGATCAGGCTCCGGACTGCGCTTTTTGATGAGGATTACCCATGCAACTGGTCTGCCCGGCAGGGAACCTGCCTGCGCTTAAAGCGGCGGTGCGCCAAGGCGCCGATGCCGTGTATGTCGGCTTTCGCGATGACACCAATGCCCGGCATTTCGCGGGGCTGAACATGGACGACAAACAGTTCGACGCCGCCGTCGCCCACATCCGCCAACATCAACGCAAACTCTACGTCGCGGTCAACACGTACCCACAACCCAAGGGGTGGGAGCGCTGGCAACGGGCGGTGGATCGTGCCGCCGATTTCGGCGTCGATGCGCTGATCGCCGCCGACCCCGGGGTGCTCGACTATGCCAGTCAGCGTCACCCGAAATTGGCCCTGCATCTGTCGGTTCAGGGTTCGGCAACCCATGCCGCGGCGCTGGAATTTTATGCGCAGCGCTACGGCATTCGTCGCGCGGTATTGCCGCGGGTGTTGTCGTTGGCGCAGGTACGTCAAGTCGCCGCCAGCAGCCCGGTGCCCATCGAGGTCTTTGGCTTCGGCAGCTTGTGCATCATGGCCGAAGGCCGTTGCCACCTGTCTTCCTACATTACCGGTGAGTCGCCGAACCTGTGCGGTGTCTGTTCGCCAGCCAAAGCCGTGCGTTGGAGCGAGGACGCCGAAGGCTTGAGCGCGCGCCTCAGCGAAGTGCTGATCGATCGCTACACCCCTGACGAATCGGCCGGTTACCCGACCTTGTGCAAAGGCCGTTTTCTGGTCGATGGCAAACGCTTTCATGCGCTGGAGGAGCCCACCAGCCTCGACACCCTGGACTTGCTGCCGGAATTGACGGCCATCGGCGTCGAAGCGGTGAAAATCGAGGGCCGCCAACGCAGCCCGGCGTATGTCGAACAAGTCACCCGGGTCTGGCGCGCGGCACTGGACGCTCATCGTGGCGCGCCAGGCAGTTTTCGGGTCAAGGAAGAATGGCGTCAGGTGCTGGCCGGTTTGTCCGAAGGCAACCAGACCACCCTGGGCGCTTATCATCGATCATGGCAATGAGGGAGGCGACATGAAGCTCAGCCTGGGACCGGTCCTGTTTTATTGGGACAAAGAGCAACTCAGCAACTTTTACGCCGACATGTCGACCTTGCCCCTGGACGTGATTTATCTGGGGGAAACCGTGTGCTCCAAACGCAGGGCTTTTTCCCTGGATCAATGGCTGGGGCTGGGGCGCGAGTTACAGGAATGCAGCCCGGCACAGTTGGTGCTTTCCAGCCTGACGCTGATCGAGGCTGCCTCCGAACTCTCCAGCCTGCGCCGGCTGTGCGACAACGGCGAGTTGTTGGTGGAGGCCAACGACATGGGCGCGGTGCAATTCCTGGCCGAACGCAAGTTACCTTTCGTGGGCGGCCCGGCGCTCAATCTGTACAACGGCCACTCATTGGCACAATTACTCGACAGCGGAATGACCCGCTGGGTGCCGCCCGTGGAGTGTTCGGCGGCCCTTATCAGCGACGTGATCGGGCAGGTGCGTGAACTGGGTCGTGCAGTGCCGGAAGTTGAAATCTTCGCCTATGGGCATCTGCCGTTGGCCTATTCCGCCCGCTGTTTCACTGCCCGTGCAGAAAACCGACCCAAGGACGACTGCCGGTTCTGCTGCATCAACTACCCCGATGGCCTGGCGCTGACCAGCCAGGAAGGGCAGGCGCTGTTCACCCTTAACGGTATTCAAACGATGTCGGCCGAGGTGACCAATCTGCTGGCCGATTACGCCGGACTGGTAGCCTGCGGTGCCGATCTGTTGCGCTTGAGCCCTCGTGCTCAGGGCATGGACGAAGTGATCGCGGCCTATCAACGGGTTCGTCTGGGCGAAACACCGCCGCTGTTCGTCGAAGGTTGCAATGGCTATTGGCATGGCCAGGCCGGCATGCTGCGCGTCGAGGAGGTTGGTCTGTGCTGAATCGAAAGAAGTGGCTGTTGAAAGGTGCCGACCGGTTGTTGCCACTGGTGCGCCGGGTGCCTTTTGCCGTTCAGCGCCTGGCGTTGCAGCAGGCGCTGAATCGCTGCCTCGCCGAGCCATTGCGCGAGGGCGAGTTCGAAGTGCTGCGCGGGCGCTGGCTGTGCTTGCGGATTCCGGACCTGGGTTTGTCCTGGTACCTGACGCTCAGTCGTCAGGGCTTGCGGATTGCCGAGCGCGCTACGGCGAACGTGACCATCAGCGGCAACTGGCGCGAATTTTTATTGCTGGCCAGCCGTCAGGAAGATCCCGACACGTTGTTCTTTCGCCGGCGGCTGGTCATCGAGGGTGATACCGAACTGGGGCTGGCGCTGAAGAACCTGATTGACAGCCTTGATCCCGATGTTCTGCCCGTGTGGTTGTGGCGCAATCTGGAGCGAGCGGGGAAGGGCTTGGCGGCGGGGTAATCGATATTGCTTGATGCCGAGCGCGAAAAACCTGGGCTCTTGAAAATAAAAACCCCGCCGAGGCGGGGTCTTTAATCACACTCGTTTTGTCGCAGAATCGTAGACCTCTTCGTCTCGGCGAGCACCACCGCACAAAACCAAAACGATTTCAGTACCGTTCACGCGATAAACGATGCGCACATCACCTGTCCTTATCCGGCGGTACCCGGACAAGGCTCCCCGAAGGGGTTTACCGATCTTGTCGGGTTCTCCTGAAACGATGCGCTCCCGAATGACCTTCAGAATACGTTTCGCTTCGGCGCTTCCGAGCTGTTTGAGATCATCTTCTACAGCAGGGTGAAATCGAACATTCCAATTCATCTGCATTTGCCTAACTAAAGCGAGCCTCCATATCTTCAAGGCTCACTGTGACTGTATTGTCGAGGCTGTGCAGGCGTTCGATGGCTAGTAGTTCTGAGCGCAGATCTTCAAGTTCGTCCTGCAGCGCTTGGTAGGCGTTTACGCCCACTAATACCGCTGCGGGTTCGTTGTCCTTGAATATCACCAGGTGGGTTACCTCCCCGCTGGCGATGTCCTTCAATCGCGCTCCAAAACTACGTGCCATAGCCGTGGCAGACACTGCCTGCTCAGCTCGGTCTAGGAGTGCACTCATGTCATTTATCTCGTCAGTTCAGTTGTCAGTTCAGTCGTCAGCTCAGTCGTCAGGAAACGTTGAGTGCCGCTACCTGCGAAGTATTGCGTATGATTATGCGTAAGACAATGCGTTTTTTATTGCGCACTGACTAGCGGTCGCCACGGCCAATGGGTGTTCTTTTAAAGCGCAGCTAAACATCTTTATCGAACACCCTCGGCGGCTTCCAGGTGGGCTAACGCTAAGTCGAGGATATCTCAGGCCTGCAATTGCTCAACTGTGGGGGGCTTGCCCGCTCCCACAGGTTTTCCGTTGTTCTTCAGACTATCCTTTCCTGCCGGTTTCCGTGCTGCCGGGCATCACTGGCAATCAATTGCCTGATCCCTTCAAACAACTCATCACTCTGCGCCTGTGTGCAGTCCTCGCCATAGCGTTTGCGCAGCCCGTAATGGCTGAGAATCAGGTGCACGTCGGCATGCAGGCCATGTTGCTTGAGGCAGTTCTCGACGCATTGCAGCGGGCAGCCGTCCAGTGCGAATATCCGGCGCCCCGAGCGCGCTTTGTTGACCAGCGCGGCCACATGCCCGCCGACACCAACGATGCAGGACATTTCAGCCAGACCACTGCGATCCAGGCGCACGGCCAGGGTGTTGGCCAGTTGGGCGACGTTGGAGCAGCCTGAGCAGGAGTAAACCAAAGGCAGGGTTGAACGGGGCATTTGCACTCTCCGTGGATGGGCTCTGTCAGTGTGCAAGAGGTGTGGATGGGCGCCTTGATGACGGTCAATTCCGGCTATTGGAAAGCGGCCAGTTCCTCTTCAGCGAGGATGCTGATGTGGCGTCGTTCCATGGAAATCAGGCCGCTTTCCACCAGGCGATGCAGTATCCGCGAAAAGGTTTCCGGCTGAATTCCCAGCTTCGACGCCACCAGGCGTTTGGACATCTGCAAGACAATCTGGCCGGTCACCGGGTGGCGTTCCTGGAACAGGAAATTGATCACCCGACGGCTCGCACTGGCCATGGTCAAGGTATCGATGTCGCGCAGACGCAGGTGCAGGTGAACGCTCATGCTCGCCAGGATGGCCAGGCAGACTTTTGGCTGGTCCTCCAGGGCATTGCGGTAATGGTTGCCGTCGATGCTCACCAGCACGCTGTCCTTCAGCGCGGTGGCGCTCACTGGATACAGACGAGCCTGGCTGAATAACAAGGCTTCGGCAAAAGTCTGGCCGGGCTGAATGATCTCCACCAGGTTCTCCTGGCCTTCGCCGGTGAGCCGGTACAACTTGACCTGGCCGCTGACCAGCAGGAAAAAGCGCCTGGCCGGATCCCCTTGATGCATGAGCGTACTGTGACAACTCAGGCGCTTGAGCATGGCCAGGCTGCAGACTTCCTCGAAGACTTTCTCCGGCAGTTGGCTGAACAGATGATGACGGCGCAACGTTAAAACGATGGAAGGGTGAGTCAGCATGGCGTACCTCCGCTGACGACCATAGTAGAGAGCGCAGGCTCGATGACCTATGCCTCTGCAGGCCTACCTCCAAAGAGGAATGCCCGTCAGCCGGCGTTGCGCAGATGTTCCATGGCCCACACCGCCGCCTCTACTCGTGAGCGCAAGCCGAGTTTGTGCAACAGGTTTTTGACGTGAACCTTGACCGTGCCTTCGGTGATGCCCAGCTTGTGCCCGATGACCTTGTTGCTGAAGCCGCTGGCGATGGTTTTCAGCACCTGACGCTCACGCTCGGTCAGTTCCACCACGGCCTGACGCGCAGGAGCACGCAGTGCTTGCGCCATGACTTGGGTCAGTCCCGGGCTGATCACCAGCGCGCCGTTCAGGGCATCGCGGATGTACTGAATCAACAGTTCGGGCTCCATGTCCTTGAGCAGATAGCCGTCGGCATCCAGGCGCAGGGCATCGCGAATATCGTCTTCGGCGTCCGACACCGTAAACAGCAGGACTTTGCCGGTGTAGTGCATGGCTCGTAGTCGGCGCAGGGTTTCGATGCCATTCATTTGCGGCATGTTGTTGTCGAGCAAAACCAGATCCGGTTGAAGCGGCTCAATGAGACTGAGTGCTTCTTCACCCTGGCTGGCTTCGCCGACGATCAGGAAATCATCTTCGAGTTCGAGCATCTGGCGAATGCCGTGACGCATCATCGGGTGATCGTCTACCAGCAGGATTTTGTGTTGTGGGGACGGGGTCATGTGGCGCTACCTTCTGTTTGCTGCCCGAGAAACTCCGGGTGGAATTCCAGTTGGACACGGGTGCCTTGGGGCTCCCTGGAAAATATCTGCAGTTGGCCGCGCAATCTGCGAGCCCGCTCATCCATGATGTTCAGGCCGTGGTGTTCACGCTGGTCGACGTTGCCACTGAACCCACGCCCGTCGTCTTCGACCGACAACCTGACGGTCTCGCCATCCTGGCGCAGTTGCAGCCAGGCGTTTTGCGCATGGGCATGGCGCAGGCAATTGGAGAGTGCCTCGCGGGTGATCTGCAAAATGTGGATTTGTTCGCTGGCCGATAGCTGAAAGGCCAGCGTGTCGACGTGCAGGTGTACCTGGAACTCTCCGCGACGGGAAAACTCCTCGGCCGTGTCCTTGAGTTCCTGTACCAGTCCCGCGTCGTGAATCTGCAAGCGAAACGTGGTCAGCAACTCGCGCAACTGGCGATAGGCATTGTTCAGTCCCTCGCGCAATTCGCTGGTGACGGTTTCCAGGGTCTGGACCGGTTCGCCCCGGCGCATCAGGGTTTGCATGCGGCTGACTTGCAGCTTCATGTAGGACAGGGCCTGGGCCAGTGAATCGTGCAGCTCGCGGGCGATGATCGTGCGTTCTTCGAGCAGCAGCAGGCGATGATCCTGTTCCCGTTGACGCTTGAGCGAGAGCGAGGTGCCGATCAGATTGGCCAGGGCCTGGATCAGTTGGGTTTCCCAGGCTTGCATGGGGTGCCCGTCGACAAAGTGCGCCTTGAGCTCACCCAGTTCACTGCCCTGGTTGCTGATGCTGAAGATTTGCGGGTTGGTTTTAGGGTGTCGCTGGCACGTGGCGCAGTCGCTACTGGCGCAGACTTCCCGGATGTTCGCGCCATGCAGGGCGAGCAGCTGCTGGGCCGGTGCCTGCAACTGTCCCTGCAGGCACAGCGACAGGCGCAAGCCGGGCAGGCGTTGCTGGAAGCGCCGAATCAACTCATCCAGGCCTTCGGCATTGGCCAGACGTGTGGCCAGGCTTCGGCTGCTTTGATACAGAAGCTCCAGGGCGGCATTGGCTTGTTGCAGGTTCAGGGTTTTTTGCTGGACCTGACTTTCCAGGGTGCGATGCGACTCCTCGATCGTCTCGGCCATGGTGTTGAAACTCATGGCCAACTGGCCCAGCTCATCCTCGGACTGATGGTTGACCCGCACCTTGAAGTCGCCGCGACGAAAGCGCTGGGTTGCATCCACCAACTCCTTCAAAGGGGTAACAACGCCGTACTGCAGTTCGTAGAGCCCGAGCAGCAGGACGATCATGGTGGTGAACAGGGCCAGGCCCTGAATCGCCTGTTGCCAGCCTTGCTTTTGTTCGCTTTGGCGCTGCAACAGATCGACGAACTGGTTCAGTTGCTCAACGAAGGACTGGGCCTGGGCCTGAAAGGCTGCAGCATCGCCGCGCTCCAGTGCCGGACGCAAATCCTCATTCCAGTGTTGCTGGATTTGCCCATAACTGAGTTGCAATGCGGTGGGCGGGCCATCTTCCAGTACCGCTTTGAGAGAGTGGCTGTCCAAGCGGTTTTGCAGGCTGTCGATGATGGCGGTGATTTCTTCGTCGGCAACGCCAGCGGCGAGTTTCCAGCTCAGGTGATAGGTCTCCATGCGCACCGAGCCTGCGGTGTTGATGGCAGCGGCATCGCCCTGGCTGAACCAGGCGATCAGCCCGGCGCTCAATGAACTGGCGAGCGCCAGCACGGCGATCAGGATCACCGCCAGCCCGGCGCGAGCGGGCAGGGAGCTGCGCAACCAGCGGATCATCGGCGCAGGTCCGGGAAAACGATAAGAAAACAGAGCATGCACGTTCCAGCGTGGGGTTTTGCCGCCGTTCCTGGGCGAGCTACCTCTAAAGAGTTGTCGACAGTTCCTTGTCGGCAAAAGCGTGGGTTAAAACCCTTAACAAGCTGATAAATAAAGGTTTTTAAGGTTTTCTTGCACTACCTCCTTGGAGGTAGGCGGGCTAAGCATAGGCTTAGGCCCTCATGGGCATCGTTGACCTGGGTCAAGTTTTTGCGGGGTTTGCCTCTCTAGTCTGCCGCCATGGCTAATTGACGGGAGAGCATTGTGAACCAACCGCGTGTACGACAAGGCTTGGTGCTGGGCATGAGCACGCTGGCCTTCACTGTGTGCTTCATGGTCTGGATGATGTTTGCCGTGCTCGGGGTGCCGATCAAGGAATTGCTCCAGCTCAACGAAACCCAATTCGGCCTGCTGGCCGCGACCCCGGTGCTGACCGGCTCGCTGGTGCGTTTGCCGCTGGGTTTGCTGACCGACCGATTTGGCGGGCGCAGTGTGTTTTTCCTGCTGATGCTGACCTGCGTCACGCCGCTGTACTTGATCAGTCACGCCACCGCCTACTGGCAGTTCCTGGTACTGGGTTTATTCGTCGGCCTGGCCGGTGGCTCGTTTTCCGTGGGGATTGCCTACGTCGCCAAATGGTTCGACAAGGAGAACCAGGGCTTCGCCATGGGCATCTTCGGTGCCGGTAACGCCGGGTCGGCGGTGACCAAGTTCCTGGCCCCGGCGCTGATCGCCGCCGGCAGCTGGCAGCTGGTGCCGAAAGTCTTCAGTGCGATCTTGTTTATCACTGCGCTGCTGTTCTGGTTCCTGACCTCAGAAAACAAGGGCCATCGCAGTGCCACGGGCGCCAGCTTGCGTGAGCAACTGCGCTCGCTGAAGGATCCTGCGGTGTGGCGCTATTGCCAGTACTACTCGATCGTCTTCGGCGGCTACGTCGCCCTGGCCCTGTGGATGACCAAATACTACGTACAGGAATACGGTTTCAGCCTGCAAAGCGCGGCGCTGCTGGCAGCCTGTTTTTCCCTGCCTGGCGGCGTACTGCGCGCCGTCGGCGGCTGGATGTCGGATCGCTGGGGGGCGCAAAGCGTGACCTGGTGGGTGTTGTGGGTCAGCTGGATCTGCCTGTTCCTGCTCTCGTATCCCCAGACCCAACTGCAAGTGCAGACCATCGATGGTCCGCTGGATTTCCACATTGGCCTGAGCCCCGCGCTGTTCACCGTGCTGCTGTTTGTCATGGGCATCGCCTTCGCATTCGGCAAGGCCTCGGTCTTCAAGTACATCGCCAATGACTACCCGAAAAACATGGGCGCGGTGTCCGGCATCGTCGGCCTGGCGGGTGGCTTGGGCGGTTTTGTGCTGCCGATCCTGTTCGGCGCCCTGGTGGACCTCACCGGCGTGCGCTCTTCCTGCTTCATGTTGATGTACGGCGTGGTCTGGGTCTCCCTCACCTGGATGTACTTCAGCGAAATACGCAAAAGCCCGGTGCTTGGTAAAGAGCCGCTGCTGATCCCGTCCCCGATTTCCAGCATTGCCCAAGGAGAAGAACATGTCCGTTCTGCAAAAGCCTGACAAAGGCCCGGTCATTCATGACTGGCGCCCCGAGGACCCCGCGTTCTGGGGAAGTAGCGGCAAACAGACCGCCACTCGCAACTTGTGGATTTCCATTCCTGCGCTGTTGTTGGCCTTTGCGGTGTGGATGGTCTGGAGCACGGTGATTGTGCGGTTGAACGCCATCGGCTTCAGTTTCACTACCGACCAACTGTTCTGGCTGGCGGCGTTGCCAGGGCTGTCCGGTGCGACCTTGCGGGTCTTCTATTCCTTTATGGTGCCGATCTTCGGCGGCCGGCGCTGGACTGCCCTGAGCACCGCGTCGCTGCTGTTGCCATCGATCTGGATGGGCTTCGCCGTGCAGGACCCGAGCACCTCCTACAGCGTGTTCGTGTTGATTGCCTTGCTCTGCGGTTTCGGTGGCGGCAACTTCGCCTCGAGCATGTCCAACATCAGCTTCTTCTATCCCAAGTCCCAGCAGGGTACGGCCCTTGGCCTCAACGCCGGACTGGGCAACCTGGGCGTCTCGGTGATGCAGTTCTGTGTGCCGCTGGTGATTACCTTCGGTGTGTTCGGCTTCATGGGCGGCTCGTCGCAAGCGTTGCCGGACGGCGGTCAATTGTGGCTGCAGAACGCCGGCTTCATCTGGGTTCCATTTATCGTCCTGGTGACGGTGTTGGCCTGGTTCGGCATGAATGACTTGTCCAGCGCCCGGGCCTCGTTCAGCGAACAGGCAGTGATCTTCAAGCGCAAGCACAACTGGCTGATGTGCTGGTTGTATCTGGCGACTTTCGGTTCGTTCATCGGGTTTTCCGCCGCGTTTCCGCTGCTGATCAAAACCTCCTTTCCGGATGTCATCGCCTTGAAATTCGCCTTCCTTGGCCCATTGGTCGGTGCCTTGGTACGGCCATTGGGCGGCTGGCTGGCGGACAAGCTCGGTGGCGCGAAAGTGACCCTGTGGAACTTCGTGGCGATGATCGCGATGGTCTTCGGCGTGATGCACTTCTTGCCGCAGAACGGCGCGGGCGGCAGCTTCTACGGCTTCCTTGGCCTGTTCATGCTGCTGTTCATCACCACTGGTGTGGGCAACGGCTCCACCTTCCGGATGATCCCGGTGATCTTCCGCACGCAGCACGAAAAAGCCTCGGCCGGGAAATCGCCAGCCGTGCGCGAACAGGCGCTCAAGGATGCCGGCAAGGAATCGGCCGCCGTCCTGGGCTTCAGTTCAGCCATGGGCGCCTTCGGTGCGTTCTTCATTCCCAAATCCTTCGGCACTTCGATGGCCCAGACCGGCGGCCCTGAGATGGCTTTCTACATGTTCGTCGGCTTTTACCTGAGCTGCATCGTCGTGACCTGGTGGTGGTACGCGCGCAAAGGCGCCGCAACCCCCTGCTAAGCCGACCCGAATCCAACCATTGCGTGGGCGGGGCACAGAACCCCGCAGCAAGCCTGAGAGGACACACCGTGAGTCATTTACTGGATCAACTGCGGTTTTTCAATCGCAAGCAAAACGAGTTTTCCGATGGTCATGGAGAGACTCGCAAAGAGTCTCGCGACTGGGAGAACGTCTACCGTTCGCGCTGGCAGTACGACAAGATCGTGCGTTCCACCCACGGGGTGAACTGCACCGGCTCCTGCTCGTGGAAAATCTACGTCAAGAACGGCCTGATCACCTGGGAAACCCAGCAGACCGACTACCCGCGTACCCGCAACGATCTGCCAAACCATGAGCCCCGTGGTTGCCCGCGTGGCGCCAGTTACAGCTGGTACATCTACAGCGCCAACCGCCTCAAGTATCCGAAAATCCGCAAGCCGTTGCTCAAGCTCTGGCGAGAGGCGCGGCAGACCATGGCGCCGGTGGAAGCCTGGGCCAGCATCGTCGAGAACAAGGCCAAGGCCGACTCCTATAAAAGCAAGCGCGGCATGGGGGGCTTCATTCGTTCGAGCTGGGATGAAGTCAACGAGATCATCGCCGCGTCCAACGTCTACACCATCAAGACGTACGGCCCCGACCGGGTCGTCGGCTTCTCGCCAATCCCTGCGATGTCGATGGTCAGCTACGCCGCTGGCGCGCGTTACCTGTCGCTGATCGGTGGCGCTTGCCTGAGCTTCTACGACTGGTACTGCGACTTGCCTCCAGCCTCGCCGATGGTGTGGGGCGAGCAGACCGACGTGCCGGAATCGGCCGACTGGTACAACTCCAACTACATCATTGCCTGGGGCTCCAACGTTCCGCAGACCCGTACCCCCGACGCGCACTTCTTCACCGAAGTTCGCTACAAGGGCACCAAGACCGTGGCGATCACCCCGGACTACTCGGAAGTCGCCAAGCTCACCGACCTGTGGCTCAACCCCAAGCAGGGCACCGATGCGGCGCTGGCCCAGGCGTTCAACCATGTGATCTTCAAAGAGTTCCACCTGGACAAGCCGAGCGCTTATTTCACCGACTACGCCAAGCGCTTCACCGACTTGCCGGTGCTGGTACTGCTCAAGCAAATGGTCGACAAGGCACCGGGCGCCGGTTATCAGCCGGACCGTTTCTTGCGCGCCTCGGACCTTACCGACAACCTCGGTCAGGACAACAACCCGGAATGGAAAACCATCGCCCTGGATGCCAACGGCGAGCTGGTGTCGCCGCAGGGCTCCATCGGTTATCGCTGGGGTGAGAAGGGCAAGTGGAACATCCTGCCTCGCGAGGGCGGCGAAGGTCGTGAGATCGACCTGAAACTCAGCCTGATCGGTGAAGACGTCGCCGAAGTGGCGTTCCCGTACTTTGCCGGTGAATCGCAAGAACACTTCCAGCACGTGGCCGGCGATGCCGTGCAATACCGCCGTGTGCCGGTGCACAGCGTGGTGCTGGCGGACGGCAGCGTGGCCAAGGTGGCTACCGTGTTCGACCTGTCGGCCGCCAACCTGGCGATCGACCGTGGCCTGGGTGGTGCCAACGTTGCCAAGGATTACAACGACGCAAGCGTACCCGGCACCCCGGCCTGGCAGGAGCAGATCACCGGCGTGAGCCGCGAGAAAGCGATTCAGATCGCCCGTGAGTTCGCCGATAACGCCGACAAGACCCGTGGCCGCTCGATGATCATCGTTGGCGCGGCGATGAACCACTGGTACCACATGGACATGAACTACCGCGGGCTGATCAACATGCTCATGCTCTGCGGGTGTGTCGGTCAGACCGGTGGTGGTTGGGCGCACTACGTCGGGCAGGAAAAACTCCGTCCGCAGTGCGGCTGGCTGCCGCTGGCGTTCGGCCTGGACTGGAACCGTCCGCCACGGCAGATGAACGGCACCAGCTTCTTCTACGCGCACAGTTCGCAATGGCGCCACGAAAAAATGAGCATGCACGATGTGCTCTCGCCATTGGCCGACAAGTCGCAATTCCCCGAACATGCGCTGGACTACAACATCCGCGCCGAACGCGCCGGCTGGTTGCCAAGCGCTCCGCAACTCAACACCAACCCGCTGAACATCTGCCGCGATGCCGCTGCCGCCGGCATGGACCCCAAAGACTACGTGGTCAAGTCATGGCAGGACGGTTCGCTACGTTTTGCCTGCGAACAGCCGGACAGCCCGGTGAACTTCCCGCGCAACATGTTCATCTGGCGTTCCAACCTGCTGGGCTCCTCGGGCAAGGGCCACGAGTACATGCTCAAGTATCTGCTCGGCACCAAAAACGGGGTGATGAACGAAGACATCGGCCAGGTCGGCGATTGCAAGCCCGAAGAAGCCGAATGGGTGGACGAGGGCGCGATCGGCAAGCTCGATCTGGTCACCACCCTGGACTTCCGCATGTCCTCGACCTGCGTCTATTCCGACATCGTGTTGCCGACCGCAACCTGGTACGAAAAAGACGACATGAACACCTCGGACATGCACCCGTTCATTCACCCGTTGTCGGCTGCGATCGACCCGGCGTGGGAATCGCGTTCCGACTGGGAGATCTACAAAGGCATCGCCAAGGCGTTTTCCGCCATGTCCGAAGGGCACCTGGGCGTCGAGAAGGACCTGGTGACCGTGCCGTTGATGCACGACAGCGTGGGCGAACTGGCCCAACCGTTTGGCGGCACCGACTGGAAAACCGCCGGCGTGGCCCCGGTGCCGGGCAAGAACGCACCGAACCTGCAAGTGGTAGAGCGTGATTACACCAACATCTACAAGCAGTTCACTTCGCTGGGTCCATTGCTGGAGAAACACGGCAACGGCGGCAAGGGCATCAACTGGAACACCGACAAGGAAGTGAAATTCCTTGGCGAGCTCAACCATCACGAAACCGCTGCCGGTATCAGTCAGGGTCGGCCGAAAATCGACACGGCCATCGATGCCGCAGAAGTGATCCTGTCCCTGGCCCCGGAAACCAACGGCCATGTGGCGGTCAAGGCCTGGGCTGCGCTGTCGGAATTCACCGGCATCGACCACAGCCACCTGGCGTTGTCCAAGGCCCACGAGGCGATTCGTTTCCGCGACATTCAGGCGCAGCCGCGCAAGATCATTTCCAGCCCGACCTGGTCGGGGCTCGAGGACGAACACGTCAGCTACAACGCCGGCTACACCAACGTCCATGAAGACATCCCATGGCGCACCATCACCGGTCGCCAGCAGTTCTACCAGGATCACCCGTGGATGCAGGCGTTCGGCGAGCAGTTCATGAACTACCGGCCACCGGTCAACACCCGGACCATCGCCGGGGTGAAAGGCAAGCGTAGCAATGGCGAGACTGAAATCGTCCTGAACTGGATCACCCCGCACCAGAAATGGGGTATCCACAGTACCTACACCGACAACCTGCTGATGCTGACCTTGAGCCGTGGCGGCCCGATTGTCTGGCTCTCGGAGAACGACGCCAAGAGCGCGAACATCGAGGACAACGACTGGGTCGAGTGCTTCAACGCCAACGGTGCATTGACCGCACGAGCGGTGGTCAGCCAGCGGGTCAAGGACGGCATGGTGATCATGTACCACGCCCAGGAACGGATCGTGAACGTGCCTGGTTCGGAAACTACCAAGACCCGTGGCGGCCACCACAACTCGGTGACCCGCGTGGTGCTCAAGCCGACCCACATGATCGGCGGCTATGCCCAGCAGGCCTACGGTTTCAACTACTACGGCACCGTCGGTTGCAACCGCGACGAGTTTGTCGTGGTGCGCAAAATGTCCAAAGTTGACTGGCTCGATGGCACAGACGGCGATGCCTTGCCGCGTCCACTGCCGACCGACATCGAGGAGAACTGAGATGAAGATTCGCTCACAAATCGGCATGGTCCTGAACCTGGACAAATGCATCGGCTGCCACACTTGCTCGATCACTTGCAAAAACGTCTGGACCAGCCGCGAAGGCATGGAATACGCCTGGTTCAACAACGTTGAAACCAAACCCGGCATCGGCTACCCGAAAGAATGGGAAAACCAGGACAAGTGGAAGGGCGGCTGGATCCGCAATGCCAATGGTTCGATCAATCCGCGCATCGGCGGTAAATTCCGCGTGCTGGCAAACATTTTCGCCAACCCGGACCTGCCGAGCCTGGACGACTACTACGAGCCGTTCGACTTCGATTACCAGCACCTGCACACCGCACCGCTGGGCGAGCATCAACCGGTTGCGCGTCCGCGCTCGCTGATCTCCGGCAAGCGCATGGAGAAAATCGAGTGGGGCCCGAACTGGGAAGAAATCCTCGGCACCGAATTCGCCAAGCGTCGCAAGGACAAGAACTTCGACAAGATCCAGGCGGACATCTACGGCGAGTACGAAAACACTTTCATGATGTACCTGCCGCGCCTGTGCGAGCACTGCCTCAACCCGGCGTGCGCGGCGTCGTGCCCGAGCGGCGCGATCTACAAGCGTGAAGAAGACGGCATTGTGCTGATCGACCAGGAAAAATGCCGTGGCTGGCGGATGTGCATCAGCGGCTGCCCGTACAAGAAAATCTATTTCAACTGGAAAAGCGGCAAGTCCGAGAAGTGCATCTTCTGCTACCCGCGTATCGAAGCCGGGATGCCGACTGTTTGCGCCGAAACCTGTGTCGGGCGTATCCGTTACCTCGGTGTGCTGCTGTATGACGCCGACCGCATCAGCGAAGTGGCGAGCACCGCCAATGAGCAAGACCTGTACGAGAAACAACTGGAGATCTTCCTTGATCCGAATGACCCGGCAGTGATTCGCCAGGCCCTGGCCGATGGCGTACCGCAGTCGGTGATTGATTCCGCCCAGCGTTCGCCGGTCTACAAAATGGCCGTGGACTGGAAACTCGCACTGCCGTTGCACCCGGAATACCGCACCTTGCCAATGGTCTGGTACGTACCGCCACTGTCGCCGATCCAGAACGCGGCCGAGGCGGGCACCGTCGGCATGAACGGGGTGATCCCTGATGTCGACAGCCTGCGCATTCCGTTGCGCTACCTGGCCAACCTGCTGACCGCCGGCGACGAAAAACCGGTCAAGCGTGCGCTTAAACGCTTGCTGGCGATGCGCGCCTACAAACGTTCCGAGCAAGTCGATGGCGTTCAGGACCTGCAAGTGCTCAAGGATGTCGGCTTGAACGTGACACAGGTCGAGGAGATGTATCGCTACCTGGCGATCGCCAACTACGAAGACCGCTTTGTGGTCCCGAGTGCCCACCGTGAAGACGCCATGAGCGACGCCTTTGCCGAACGTTCGGGTTGCGGCTTCAGCTTCGGCAGCGGCTGCAGCGGCAGCTCCGACACCAATATGTTCGGGGCGAAGAAAGCCAACCGCCGCGACGTTTTGAAAACCGTCCAGTTGTGGGAGGACTGAGCATGCAAATTCTCAAAGTGATTTCGCTGCTGCTCGACTACCCGACCCAAACCTTGATTGCCGGGCGCGACGAGCTGGAGCAGGCGATTATCCAGTCACGGGAAATCAGCCCTAAACAGCGCGGTGCGTTGTTCGAATTGCTGGAGCTGATCTGCGCCAATGACCTGATGGACGGGCAGGAGCACTACGGTGCGCTGTTCGGCCGGGGGCGCTCGCTGTCGCTGCTGCTGTTCGAGCATGTCCATGGCGAATCCCGCGACCGTGGCCAGGCCATGGTCGACATGATGGCGCAATACGAAGCCGCCGGTTTTGCCATCGGTGTCAAGGAGCTGCCGGACTATATCCCGCTGTACCTGGAGTTCCTGTCCACCCGCGAAGACCTCGAGGCCCGCGAGGGCCTGGCGGATGTTTCGCACTTGCTGGCCTTGCTCGCGGCGCGTCTGGAGGAACGTGAAAGCGCCTATGCCAGTTGCTTCCGGGCACTGCTGCAGATTGCCGGGGCCGAGCCCCATCAGGCCGTGGCCAATCTGCGTGAGCAGGTCGCCGCCGAGGTGCGCGACGACTCCCTCGAAGCCCTCGACAAGATCTGGGAAGAGGAGGCCGTGGACTTCCTCAAGGCCGAACAACAGGAGCGCTGCGGCTCACTGCCAAGCGCACCGGGCAAGGCCCGGGAAGAAAGCGCGGTGCCGTTGCACTGGGTGGATTTTCAGCATGAAGGGCCGGCCGCCGTGCCGGCCCAGGAGGTGGGTAATGTCTAAATGGAACCTGTTGTTGTTCGGGATCTATCCCTATGTGGCCCTGATGATTTGCCTGATTGGCAGTTGGGCACGTTTTGACCTGTCGCAGTACACCTGGAAGGCTGGCTCCAGCCAGATGCTCAACCAGAGCGGCATGCGCGTGGCGAGCAACTTGTTTCACATCGGTGTGCTGTTCGTGCTGGCCGGGCATTTTGTCGGCCTGCTGACCCCAGCGTCGGTTTATCACCATGTGATCAGCACTGAGAACAAGCAGTTGCTGGCGATGGTGTCCGGTGGGTTCTTCGGCCTGTTGTGCCTGATCGGCCTGCTGATGCTGGTCAAGCGGCGGCTGACCGATCCTCGGGTACGTGCCACTTCCAGCCCTTCGGACATCCTGATTCTGCTGGTGCTGCTGGCGCAGTTGCTGCTGGGCCTGCTGACGATCGTCGCGTCCACCGGCCACATGGAGGGTTCGGTGATGGTGATGCTCGCCAACTGGGCGCAGAACACCGTGCTGTTGCAGCCGATGGAAGCGGCGGCGTCCATTGCACCGGTCGGGCTGATCTACAAGCTGCACGTGTTTCTCGGTCTGACCCTGTTCGTGCTGTTCCCCTTCACCCGTCTCGTGCACATCGTCAGTGCACCGGTCTGGTACCTGGGACGCCGTTATCAAATCGTTCGGCAGAAAATCTGAGGAGACAATCATGTCAGGTGGATGTGGATGTGGTGGTGGTAACGGCGGCAGCGGTGGCTGCGGCTCTTCCAGACAAACAGAGGCTGCGGTGCCGGACGTTGTCGACATCGCGCAGTTCGAAGCACTGCCGGTCGAGCCGGCGGTTGTCGAGGAGGCCCCGGCGCAGTTGATCGCCAGCAGCGAGCAGGAGTGGCCGATCATCAGCGTCAACCAGGTGTCGATCACCCCGGAAGCAATGGCCCAGGAGCTGCAATATCATCCGGCCGAGAGCCGCGAGGAAGTGGTATTCCTGGCGGCCCGGGCGCTGGTGATTCGCGAGTTGTTGCAGCAGCGTATTGCCGAACTCGGCCTGTCGCTGGAGATTGGCCCTGGCGAGAACGCAGAAGAAGCGGCCACGCGCTTGTTGCTTGAGCGCGAGGTAAACGTGCCGCAGTGCGACGAGCAAACCAGTCTGCGCTACTACGAAAACAATCGCGGACGCTTCCACAGCGCACCGTTATTGGCGGTGCGGCACATCCTGCTCGAATGCGCACCGGACGACGCCGAGGCCCGTGCGCTGGCGCATGTCCAGGCCGAAATCCTGTTGCAGCGGCTGGCGGATTTTCCCGGCAGTTTCGCCGAGCTGGCGGTGAAATATTCGGCCTGCCCGTCGAAGGCTCAAGGCGGTTCTCTGGGGCAGATCAGCAAGGGCCAGACCGTGCCCGAACTGGAACGTCAGCTGTTCACTCTGGCGCCGGGCCTGGCCAGCAAACCGCTGGAAAGTCGCTACGGCTGGCATGTGGTCAGTGTCGATCAGCGGATCGAAGGCATGCCGTTGCCCTATGAAGTGGTGTCGACGGCGATCCGCACGCAGTTGCAGCAAGGCGTCTGGCAAAAAGCGCTGGTGCAGTACCTGCAAACCCTGATCGGAGCGGCGGATATTCGTGGCATCCACTTGCAGGGCGCCGACTCACCGCTGGTGCAGTGAGCATCGAGACAAACCGGGAGATGTGATGAACGCTGTGATGCAGGATGGTTTTGGACGGCAGATCGATTATCTGCGGATGTCGGTGACGGACCGTTGTGATTTTCGTTGTGTGTATTGCATGGCGAAAAACATGACCTTCCTGCCGCGTCAGCAGGTCCTGACGCTGGAGGAATTGCAGCGCCTGGCAACGTTGTTCGTCGGGTTGGGCGTCCGCAAAATCCGCCTCACCGGCGGTGAGCCGCTGATTCGTCCGGGCATTGTCGAACTGTGCCGCAACATCGCCGCATTGCCCGGTTTGCGCGAGCTGGTGATGACCAGCAACGGCTCGCAGCTGGGCCGTCTGGCCCGGCCATTGGCGGAGGCTGGGGTCAAGCGGATGAACATCAGCCTCGATAGTCTGGACGGACAGAAGTTTCGTGCGATCACCCGCAACGGCGATCTCGATCAGGTGCTGGGCGGCATTGAAGCGGCACGGGGCGCGGGGTTTGAAAGGATCAAGCTCAACTGTGTGGTCATGAAGGGGCGCAACTTCGATGAAGTCCCGGCGTTGGTGCAGTACGCCATCGATCAGCGCATCGACATCAGTTTTATTGAGGAAATGCCCTTGGGTGATGTCGGGCGTTCCCGGGGCGAATCGTTTTGTTCCAGCGATGAGGTCCGGGCGCTGATCGCCAGTGGTCACCGGTTGCTCGACAGCACTGAAAACAGCGGCGGGCCGGCGCGCTATGTTCGTCTGGAGCGCCATCCCGAGACTCGGATCGGTTTCATTTCACCCAACAGCCATAACTTTTGCGGCACCTGCAACCGGGTGCGGATGACCGTTGAAGGGAAGCTGTTGCTCTGTCTGGGCCAGGACGACGCGCTGGATTTGCGTGGATTGCTGCGGCGTTATCCGCTGGACGACCAGCCGCTGATCAATGCGGTGCAAAAGGCCTTGCGCGGCAAGCCATTGCGCCACGACTTCAATCCCGAAGGGGAGGTGCAGATTGTGCGGTTCATGAACATGAGTGGCGGTTGAGCAGGTCTGTAAAACACAACACTGTGGCGAGGGAGCTTGCTCCCGCTGGGTTGCGAAGCAACCCTAAATGAGGCACCACGATTATTCAGACAAATCGAGCTTGCAGGATTGCGACCGCTTCGCGGCCGAGCGGGAGCAAGCTCCCTCGCCACAGTGTTCACACCGATTTTTCCTTCACCGCCTTCGGGCGGTTTTTTTCACCGGCAAATCTTGATATCGATCAATTGCAGATCAGCACTTTGTCCGTAGTCTTCACTGCATGTTGTGTTTATTTGAATATAAATATCTATATGTAGTATCTGGAGGCCGAATGCAGAGCACACTGATCTCAGTGGGATGTAACCGCTTGCACAAACGCGATGGCAGTCTGGTCGCCTTCGATGCGGACAAGATCCGCCAGGCATTGATCGCCGCCGGCAAGGCGACAGGGGAGTACACCGAGGTTGAGGTTGAGGGGTTGCTTCAGGCAGTGCTGGCCCGGCTGGAAGGGCTGCCAAGACTGCACGTCGAGCAGATCCAGGATCGGGTCGAACGGGTGTTGATGGATGCCGGTTTCTTCTTCGCCATGCGCGCCTACATCGTCTACCGCGAACAGCACGGACGTTTGCGCCGCGACCGCCGGACCATGGTCGAGGTAGCGACCTCGATGAACGAATACCTGGACCGTGAAGACTGGCGGGTCCAGGCCAACGCCAATCAGGGCTACTCCCTGGGCGGGCTGGTGTTGAACGTGTCGGGCAAGGTCACCGCCAACTACTGGCTGGACGAGGTGTACAGCGAGGCCATCGGCCAGGCCCACCGCGAGGCGGATTTGCATGTGCACGACCTCGACATGCTCGCCGGTTACTGTGCCGGTTGGTCGCTGCGCACTCTGTTGCACGAAGGGCTCAACGGTGTGCCGGGGCGTGTCGAAGCGGGTCCGCCAAAGCACTTGAGTAGTGCCCTGGGGCAAATGGTGAATTTCCTCGGCACCCTGCAAAACGAATGGGCCGGCGCCCAGGCGTTCAGCTCGTTCGACACCTACCTGGCGCCTTACGTGCGCAAGGACCAGCTGAGTTATCAGGAGGTGCGCCAGGCGATTCAAGAGTTCATCTACAACCTCAATGTGCCGTCACGCTGGGGCACCCAGACGCCGTTCACCAACCTGACCTTCGACTGGGTTTGCCCGCAGGATTTGCGTGAGCAGATACCCGTCATCGGCGGTGAGGAGATGCCGTTTGCCTATGGTGACCTGCAAGTCGAAATGGACCTGCTCAACCGCGCGTACATCGAGGTGATGCAGGCTGGCGACGCGAAAGGGCGAGTGTTCACCTTTCCGATCCCGACCTACAACATCACCCATGACTTTCCATGGGACAGTGAAAACGCCGACCGTCTGTTCGAGATGACGGCGCGGTACGGTTTGCCGTACTTCCAGAACTTCCTTAACTCGGACATGCAGCCCAATCAGGTGCGTTCGATGTGCTGCCGGTTGCAGCTCGATGTGCGCGAGTTGCTCAAGCGCGGCGGTGGCTTGTTCGGTTCGGCGGAACAGACCGGATCGCTCGGCGTGGTAACCATCAACTGCGCTCGCCTGGGCTATGTGTTCAAGGGCAACACCAGTGGATTGTTGCGACGCCTGGACACGTTGATGGAGCTGGCGATGGAGAGCCTGGAGGTCAAGCGCAAGGTCATTGCGCACCACATGGATGCCGGTTTGTACCCTTACACCAAGCGCTACCTGGGCACCTTGCGTAACCATTTTTCCACCATCGGCCTCAACGGCCTGCATGAAATGCTGCGCAATTTCACTGGCGACGAGGAGGGCATGCACACCGAACATGGCCGGCAGTTTGCCCTGAATCTGCTGGACCATGTGCGCGCTACATTGCTGCGCTTCCAGGAAGAAACCGGTCATCTCTACAACCTGGAAGCGACACCGGCGGAGGGCACCACCTACCGCTTCGCCAAGGAAGATCTCAAGCGTTATCCGGACATTCTCCAGGCCGGCAGCCCGCAGGCACCGTATTACACCAACTCCTCGCAACTGCCCGTGGGCTACACCGAAGACCCCTTCGAGGCACTGGAACTTCAAGACGAACTGCAATGCAAATACACCGGCGGCACGGTCTTGCACCTGTACATGGCCGAGCGGATTTCCTCGACCCAGGCCTGCAAGCAACTGGTGCGCAAGGCCCTTGGACGTTTCCGCCTGCCGTACCTGACCGTGACCCCGACGTTCTCCATCTGCCCGGTGCACGGCTACCTCGATGGCGAGCATGAGTTCTGCCCCAAATGCGACGAAGTTCTGCTGCTGCAAGAGCAGAAAGCCGGCGCTGTTCATTGATCTCGATCCACTCAACTGCAAGGAGCTTCACCATGACTGCATCGCAACTACTGCCCCAGGCTCAACGTCAACGCTGCGAAATCTGGACCCGGGTGATGGGCTATCACCGTCCTGTATCGGCGTTCAATCCGGGTAAACAGTCGGAGCACCGCGAGCGGGTGCACTTCACTGAAAGCGCGGCACTGGCCGGGCGCCAATGAGTCGAATGCTTCGGGTTGGGGGCATGGTGCCCCTGACCACTATCGACTATCCGGGACAGCTCGCCTGCGTGCTGTTTTGCCAGGGTTGCGCCTGGCGTTGTCGTTACTGTCATAACCCGCAGCTGATTCCGCCTCGCGGCAGTGAGGAAGTGGATTGGCGGCGGGTGTTGGCGTTTCTGCAACGTCGTCAGGACCTGCTCGATGCCGTGGTGTTCAGCGGCGGTGAGCCCACCTTGCAAGACGGCTTGCTCGGCGCCATGGATGAAGTGCGGGACATGGGCTTTCGCATCGGCTTGCACAGCGCTGGTATAAAGCCAGCCGCCTTCGCCAAGGCATTGACTGGCGCGGATTGGGTCGGTTTCGACGTCAAGGCGTTGCCCGAGGATTGCCTGGCCATCACCCGGGTCGAGGGCAGCGGAACGGCTAACTGGCGCAGCCTTGAGCATCTGCTGGCCAGTGGTGTGGACTACGAATGTCGCACCACCGTGCATTGGCATCTGTTCGAGCCGGCGCGTCTGCTGATCCTGGCAAAACGCTTGAGCGCGCTCGGCGTCAAACGCTTCGCCGTGCAACTGGTCCGTACCGAGCGGATGTTCGATCCGCTATTGCCGAGCATTTCGGCGCAAGCCTTGTCGCCAGAGTTGTGGGAGGCCATGCGCGAGTTGTTCCCAGCCTTCGTGCTGCGGGGGTAACGGGGGCTGGGGAAACTCAAGCCCAGCCCCAGAACTGCAACCACCAGCCAAACCCGATCAGGCCATTGGCGAGGAACAGGCAAACGCCACCCGACACGCGCCGAGCCAGGGGAATACCTTCGTGTTTCAGCCGTTTCCAACCCAGTAGCAGGCTCCACCCGATGGCGGCCAATAGCAGGCAGGCCCTGGCGGGTTGTACCCACTCCAGCAGCAGACCTTCATAACGCAGTAATTTGACGGTGGTGGCCGACAGCCCGAGAAACAGTCCGGCGCCACCCACAGGCGTGAGTGTCAGCGCCAGAGGCCAATACAGGGCGCGATCTCGCGCCAGTCGAGCCGTCAGTCGCAGGAGCAGCATCAACGCTGTGCCGAGCATGATCGAACTCAAACTCAAGTAAGCGACAATGCTGAAGCCGTCGAGCCAACTGAAGCTGTCGTTGAGTTGCGGGTAATGGGTGAGCAACCACCAGGGGGCGTTGTCCTGCAATGCCCAGAGCTGGTCGTGTTCGACCAGCCACTGGGCCAGGGTTTGTTTGAGGGCGATAAACCATGGGCTGACCGTCCACTGAAACGCGCCCATGGCCAAGCCGATCACGCCGAACAGCAGCAAGCGTGTATCCCAAGGAGACAGCGTCTGCGCGGTTGCGTGAAGAATCTCCTGATTGCTGGAGCGGGCGATCAGCTGCACGGCGCCGCGTTGCCCGCTGCAGCGTCCGCAGGCGTGGCAATCGCTGGCGCCTTGCAGGCGGCGAATATCGAGCAGGGGAGCGCAGTTGGGGGGTGGCAGGCGGGGTGCGGCATTCTCTATCCAGCGTTGCTCATCGACCTGAAAGTGCACGGGGGCCAGCCTTGCGAGCAGGGCGAAAACCCCGCTGACCGGGCACAGGTAACGGCACCAGACCCGCTTGCCCCGGGCAAACAACAACCCGATGATGACCGCTGCGACGGTCGAGCCACCCAGAATCAACAGTGCGGCCTGGGCGTAGTCATAGACGCTGATCAATTGGCCGTAGAGGGTCGTCAGGCAGAACGCCAATGTGGGCCAGCCGCCCCAACGCAACCAACGCGGCACACCCAGGCCTTTCCCGTAATGGCTGGCCCATTCGCTGAGCGAACCTTCCGGGCACAGAACGCCACACCAGAGTCGACCGAAGAGCACCATCGACAGCAACACGAACGGCCACCAGATCCCCCAGAATAAAAACTGCGCGAGCAAGGTCAGGTTGTCGAGTATCCGTGCCTGGCTGTCCGGCAGCGGCAACAGCGCCGGGGTCACCAACAGCACTGCGTAAAACAGTACGACAGCCCACTGCAGCACTCGGATGACGGACGCATGGCGACGCATCCCGTCACCCAGGCGCTGGAGCCATCGATTGCGCCGGCTCAGGTCAGGCATGGGACTTTCTCCGCAGTCCGTTGGCGTAGCCAGGCGCTGACGGCCAGCCAGTAACCGACCCATACCAGTAAGGTCATGCCGCTGGGCGTTGCGCGATAACCGACAAAACCGGCCAAAAAGCCACCCAATCCATGGCTGTCGCTCAGCCACGCGCTGCTGTCCCAAAGCGCTTCGCCTACGAGGCTGTAAACCACGTCCGGCACATCCAGGGCGAGCAGTTGGCCACCGATTCGCTCGGTGCCGCTGACCAGCAACCCTGCGCCGAGCATGAGCAAGATGACTTCGCTGATGGCAAAGAATCGTTGCCATGAAATGAAGCGGCGACTGCTGTGCAGCAGCGTAATGGTCAGCGCGGACAGCACCAGCCCCAACACGCCGCCGACGGCAAACAAACCGAGCTGCGGACCTCGCAACCGGGCGCCGGCGCCATAGAGAAATACCACCGTTTCGCTGCCTTCGCGGCTGATCGCGAGCATGGCCAGCAGTAATAGACCTGCACCTCCCTGGCGGGCCAGGTGGCTATCGGCGTGCCGTCGCAAATCGTGGTTGAGGGTGCGCCCGTGACGGTGCATCCAGCCGACCATTTGCACCATTAACAGGCTGGCAAACAGTGCGAGTGCGGCCTGGAACCATTCACTGGCCGACCCGCTCATGGCCTCACCGGCAAACAGAATCAACACCGCCAGCAGGCCCGAGAGCATTAACCCCAGCACCACACCCGCCCACAGGTATTTGACCAAGCGATGACGTTGGTCTTGTTGGCTGGCCCAGGCCTGGAGAATGCCGATCACCAGCAACGCCTCGACGCTTTCGCGCCAGACGATGAACATTGATTGATTCATGGAAGCTCCGTGCGCTAACAGGTTATTTCGCGAGGATGCCGCCCTCGGGCAATTGCGGATTGAACTCGTCGAAAAAGGGATAGTGGCCGGGCCTGAGCGGGTGAATGACGACGAAGGTTGTCACACCCGGCGACAGCACCTTTTCAACCCGCAACGGCGTGCTCTCGAACTCGGCCGGCCCCTGACCGCTATTTTTCAGGACGATCTTGAAGCGCTGTCCGGCCGGGACTTCAAGCAAGGCAGGGGAGAAGTGGCCATCGCGCAGGGTCAGCTCAAAGCTCGGCAACTCGGCATGCGCCGTCAACGGCGCAACTGCTCCGGCCACGATCAGCCAGGCAAGATGCAGGCGCTTCATTCAATAGCCGCCTTTTTTACCGATGCCGGCGTAGATGAACTCGTAGTGCAGTTCGCAGCGTTCGAACCAGGGCGCTACACCGGTTTCCTTATCGGTATGACGCCCGAGGGAGCCGTGACCGGTGGGTGGTAGCACGGTGAACGTCAGCCGATATTTGCCCGGCCCCAGCAGCTTCACATTGTCGCCATAGTGCGGGCCGTCATTGGCGACCATGGCATGGAAGTCGCCCTTGATTTCGTCCGGGTTACCCGCTCTGTTCAAGTTGAACGAGACATTGAGGTAAGGCACGAAACTGCCTTCCTGAAAGCCCTGTCGATTGTCCGCGGTGGCCCGAATGTCGGCTTCCAGGTGAATATCAGAATCGACAGTAGCCCGCATCATGCCAGCCGGGGCCATCTCGATCGGTTGCAGATACACCGCCCCGACTTCCAGTCCCTGACACAGCTGTGGTTCCCCGATCGGGTATTCCTTTGCGTGAGCCAGCGGTACGAGCAAGAGCAGGGCGAGTGAGAGGTGGGTACGCATAATGTCTTCCTGGGCACTGACGAGTAGGAACCCGAGTCTAGGAAGCTTTGCTGCGAACAATAATGATTGTTATCAAGTTTTGATCAATTAAACCGTTAGAAGCTTAGCTCCAGGATCGCGATAGGGAGGGCAGTCGCTCGATGTCGATTCTTGATATCCATCAAGGATGGTTTTGCACAAAGGCTGTAGGTTGGAAGGACATCTCTCAATGATCGGAGATCGAAATGGCCAAGAACTTCCCCGTCAACCCCAAGCACCCCGAACGGATCTGTTGGGGATGCGACCGGTATTGTCCGGCCAAGTCCCTGGCATGCGGCAATGGCTCCGACCGTACGATGCATCCGGCCGAGATGTTCGGAGAGGATTGGTATTTGTCTGGCGACTGGGGAATCGAGCCCCTCATCGTCACAGACAAGACAGCGGATGATGGCGTCTAGTGCACGCCAATCCTCGCAGATTAAAAAATCAGGGAAATATCTGGATGCCTCTCCGGATATTTCCCTGTTGCTCAATGTTTGGAATTGCTATCGATAAACTTCTCGTAATACATCTGGAACTGCTCGATCTTCTGATCGTTGAACCAGGTTTTAATCGCGTCGACCATGGGCGGAGGACCGCACAGATAGATGTCGAATGGGTTGGCTTCGAACGACTGACGGTCGAAGTGATCAGGAATCCACCCGGTTTTACCTTGCCAATCCACGGAGGGTTTCGAAACCACAAGGTGATAGTCGAAGTCGGCGATGCGGTCGCGATAATCAGCCAGGCGTTGGGTTTCGCACAGGTCATTGTCCTGCGTGACGCCATAGAACAGCTGGATCGGGTGCCCGCAGCCACCTTTTTCTGCAATGTTATCAAGCATCCCGAGGAAGGCCGACAGGCCGGTGCCTCCAGCCACCAGTACGAGAGGCTTGGTCACCTGACGTAGATAAAAGCTCCCCAATGGGGCCTCGAGCTCGAGTGTTTGACCGGGGCGGCAATGCTCACGGATGAAGTTGCTCATCACGCCATCAGGCAGGAGCCTGATGAGAAACTGCAATTGGTTGGTGGGATTGGGGCGGTTGGCGAATGAGTAGGAGCGCCACTCACTGGTGCCCGGTACATGCAGTCGAGCGTATTGCCCCGGAAGAAAGTCCAGTTGCTGCTGGTGGTAACTAGCGTCCAGATGGAGGATCGCCGTGGTGGCCGACACCTGTTCTACACCGGTGATCACCGTTTGCAGTAACCGGGTTGCGCCAGCGTTGCAAAGGCTCGAATCGAAGTCGAAATAGAACGACGCATCCGATTGCACGCGGGTCTGGCAAGAGAGCATTTTGCGTTGCGCCAGATCCTGTTCGGAAAGGGCCTCTTCATCGACGTAGTCTTGAGTGAATTGGCCTGATTCGCAGCGACCCTGGCAAGTGCCACAGACACCTTCGCGACAGTCCAGCGGGATGTTCACGCCATTGCGTAGCGCGGCGTCGAGCAGCAGTTCGTTGGGTTTGACCTCGAAGAACGAGGTCTTGCCATCTGCGAAGCTGAAAGCGACTTTATGGTTCATGACAGCGTGCCCCACAGTTCACAGGTGATAGAAATCAAGCACTGAGTTGATCGTGTCGTTGAGCAGCACGATGTGCTTGCGGGTGATCTTCCAGCTGTCGGCGACCGCTTTGAGGTGGTAGGTCACATGGCCGTAGAACTGCTCGGACAGCCCTTGCCGGGTGTAGAGCGTGACCCAGGCGGCCTTGACTTCAAGCAAGCCGTTATCGATCTCCTTGATTCGCACATTGCTGATTTGATGCAAGGTGCGCGGCATCGGGTTTGAAGCCGCCGACTTGCCTGTGCGCAGACGAAATACCCGGTCTTCCAGACCGGAGCGGTTCGAGTAGTAAATCAGCGACATGCCGCGCTTGGGATCGGTGGTGTACACATGCTCCGACTCCCATTGCGGCAGGTGGAATTCGCTCTGTTCATCAAACAGGGCGATGTAGGCGTCCCAATCCTGCTGATCACACAGCTCGGCTTTGCGGTAGAGGAATTGTTCGACGGAATGTTGTAGTGCGCTCATTTCACACCTCCTTCAACTTCAGGGCTTTTTGTGCAAGACCTTGCAGAAGGAAGCGCTGCCAGGATCCGTGCTGATTGATGTAGAGCCCCTCATGCGTGAACTCGGTGCCGGTCAGTACCGGGTTGATGCCCAGAACCTCGCTGTTCGGGGTGGGGCCTTCGACCCATTTTTCACTGCCGCGGGATACTTCGTTCCAGCGCTCGAGGCGGGCCTGGAATCCGCGTTGGGCTTCGCGAAACTCCACCAGGTCGTCGGGAGTGCCCATGCCTGAAACGTTGAAGAAGTCCTCGAACTGGCGGATCCGGTTTTCCAGATCCGCGTCGGACTCACCCTTGACGCCGATGCACTGGCTGGTGATCTCGGTCTTGTTCCAGGCCACCGGGCGCACGATACGCAGCTGCGAGCTGATCTGATCCATGAAGAACAGGCTTGGGTAGATGTTGAGATTGCGTAGACGATGCATCATCCACTCGGCTTGTTGCTGGCCGTATTCCTTCACCAGACGCGGCATGACGCTGGCATACCCGGCGCGTACAGTCGGGTTGGGCATGTCGCTGAACAAGAGGCTGTGGCCATTCTTGAACGAGAACCAGCCGTCGTCGGTTTCGGCATCGCCGGCGCCCAACTTGCTGTAGTCCAGTGTGTCGGAACCACCGCCCTTGGCCGCATTGACTTGCTGGCGATGCTGCACCGTGGAGACGTAGTTGTAGTGCACGGTGCTGACGTGATAACCATCCAGGCCGTTTTCGTGCTGCAGTTTCCAGTTGCCGTCATAGCTGTAGGTCGACTTGCCGGGCAGTACTTCCAGCTCGCCGGTCGGAGACTGCGCGACCATCATGTCGAAGAACACTTTGGCATCGCCGAGGTAGTCCTCCAACGAGTCGCTGCCATTGACGTCCAGGCTGATAAAGACGAAGCCCTTGTAGCTCTCGATCCGGGCCTTCTTCAGGCCGCGGGTTGCTTTGTCGAAACCTTCCGGGTATTCCCCCGGAGCCTTGACCTTGACCAGGCGGCCATCACTTTTGTAACACCAGGCGTGGAACGGACAGGTGAAGGTAGATTGGTTACCTTTGCTGACGCGAGTCAGGGTCGCGCCCCGGTGCTGGCAAGCGTTGATCAGCGCGTGGAGCTGATTGCTTCCATCGCGGGTGATGATCATCGGCTGACGACCTGCGCGCATCGTCAGGAAATCATTGGGATTGGCGATTTCGCTCTCGTGGCAGGCGTAGATCCAGTTCTTCTCGAAGATCAGTTCCATCTCCAGGTCGAACAGTTCCGGCTTTGTGAACATGTCACGGGCGACGCGGTAAATACCTTCGGCCGGCCGAAAATCCAGGCAACCCTGAATGTAATCTTGCCACTGCGCAATGCTTCTAGTGCTGTTCATCAGGTACACCCTTTTTGTAGTTTTAGGCACGACCTGATTGAAAGCCTTTCTGTGCGGTGCATCTATCCGGATTCGAGGCGATATCTATCCGTTTCTGAGGGGGCGGGGGGCGTTTTTAG
>NZ_JBGLZF010000128.1:0-237 GCF_047304405.1 Pseudomonas sp. Pseusp11 | reverse complement strand
ACATCCAGGCGCTCACAGGACCGCCATTGGCAGGTCCTCCTTCAGCTTCGGTTGCGTACCGCACGCCGCACAGAGGAACAGTGGCATCGCCGCCGTTAGGAGCGACACCGTTGGCGGTGTACAGGGGAACGACGAGCCCGCGGTTGTAGTTGGCGAGGCTGACTCCCTCGACGGTGGTGGACGGGTCGGTCACATGTGCGGTGGTACCCGGGCAAGGTGGAGCCTCAAAGGAGGTGC
>NZ_JBGLZF010000127.1:0-237 GCF_047304405.1 Pseudomonas sp. Pseusp11 | reverse complement strand
GGCGATCAGCACGGGCGGATGTCCAGCGATTCCGTGGAGTTGTTCGCCCGGGGTCAGCATGTGGCCGCCAGCGTGACCTTTGCCCATTCCCTGGAACGCCCTGACGTGCTGACCGAGCGCGAAGCGCCGATCTACTTCCGCGTGGATTTCTTCCTCTAATTACGCCTCTTCGAGAACACTGACATGGACGTTCGCCATTACGCCTTCCTCGCTAGCCAGCCCTCGGCTGCGGTCAAA
>NZ_JBGLZF010000126.1:0-239 GCF_047304405.1 Pseudomonas sp. Pseusp11 | reverse complement strand
TTACGCCTGAACTGAGCGTTTAATCTGATGCTTGGTACGTGTCCAGACACGCACTCGTTGTAGCAGCCGCCGAACGCTGCGTTCGGCTGCGAAGCAGTCGTGAGTCCGGCCGACGCGATCTGCCTAATGCACTGCAAACTCTGGCTTTACGACTGCTTCGCAGCCGAACGCAGGCTTCGCCAGCTGCTACAGATCACATACGACCTTCAACAGGCATCTCCCCTCAAACCTTCCTTTTC
>NZ_JBGLZF010000125.1:0-240 GCF_047304405.1 Pseudomonas sp. Pseusp11 | reverse complement strand
GGCGTTGATCTTCGCGCTGCGGGTGATGATTTCGAAGCGGTCGACGTTGTTGGCGTTCAGCCCGGCGCCGTCGATGGAGACGCTGCCCTGATCGACCTGGAAGCGATCGAGACGACCGTTGTCCAGCACCGGTTTGCCGGTGGTCAGGGTCACGCGCGGGGTATTGATGAAGCCGCAGCCGTTGCAGCTGATGCCGTAGGGGTTGGCGACGATGACCCGCGCCGACTGCCCCGCCACTTC
>NZ_JBGLZF010000124.1:0-241 GCF_047304405.1 Pseudomonas sp. Pseusp11 | reverse complement strand
TGACCAGGCCCTTCTCGATGTACAGATCGGTGATGACTTTCAGCAACTCGTTGAGCTGCGTAACGCCCAGGCACTGGCCGATGTAAGGCTTGAGCAGGCGATTTTTCTCGCCGTCCGAAAGACTGTCGGCGCCTTTGAGCTCGATGTCCTGAATGGGGAAACAACGGGCGTCGGCCGGGGCCGTCGGAGGCGCGGGTTTGGCTGCCTTGCCGGGTAATTCCTTGAGCTCCTCGAGACGCCG
>NZ_JBGLZF010000123.1:0-242 GCF_047304405.1 Pseudomonas sp. Pseusp11 | reverse complement strand
GACGGCGCCGGGCTGAACGCCAACAACGTCGACCGCTTCGAAATCATCACCCGCAGCGCGAAGATCAACGCCGAGATTCAGGCGAAAAACCTGACCATCATTGCTGGTCGCAACGACGTCAACGCCGACAGCCTCAACGCCACCGCCCGTGCCGATGACGGCAGTGCCAAACCACAACTGGCGATCGACTCTTCCGCGTTGGGCGGCATGTACGCCGGGGCGATCAAACTGGTCGGCACCGA
>NZ_JBGLZF010000122.1:0-243 GCF_047304405.1 Pseudomonas sp. Pseusp11 | reverse complement strand
CAAATGCAACACCCCCGAAGCCATTGCCCAATGGGAATAAACCCCGCCCAAAAAAACACCCCATTAACACCCCGTGAATACCACCCACCCCGTGAGCGGGCGTCGGTAGTTAATAGTCAATAAAGGGTTAACCTCGAAGAAAAACAACTTGTAGGAAAACCAGAGCCAAATAATTATGAATTTCTTTTTAGCCCACACCACACCGCCCGACATAACCATTAGCAGGCGCTGGCAGAAAGAAGA
>NZ_JBGLZF010000121.1:0-243 GCF_047304405.1 Pseudomonas sp. Pseusp11 | reverse complement strand
GTCGGGGTAAGGGGATTCGAACTCCTGACATCCTGCTCCCAAAGCAGGCGCGCTACCGGACTGCGCTATACCCCGGTAAAAAAAAGGCACCTTTGAAAGGCGCCTTCTGCGAACAGAGCTTTTGGCGTCTGATCTTAAGATTCGATTCCAGCGTTAACTGGTTTCAAAAATGGTGGGTCGTGTGGGATTCGAACCTACGACCAATTGGTTAAAAGCCAACTGCTCTACCAACTGAGCTAACGA
>NZ_JBGLZF010000120.1:0-245 GCF_047304405.1 Pseudomonas sp. Pseusp11 | reverse complement strand
ATCACCTCCTTAATCGACGACATCAGCTGCTCCATAAGTTCCCACACGAATTGCTTGATTCATTGAAGAAGACGATAAGAAGCAGCCTGTATCAGGTTGTAGCTGTGTTGGTTAGAACGCACCCCATGCTGTGTGGTAAAGAGCAGGGTGAGGTCGGCCTTAGTAGCTCGAAATTGGGTCTGTAGCTCAGTTGGTTAGAGCGCACCCCTGATAAGGGTGAGGTCGGCAGTTCGAATCTGCCCAGA
>NZ_JBGLZF010000119.1:0-247 GCF_047304405.1 Pseudomonas sp. Pseusp11 | reverse complement strand
CCGCAGCTCATGGCCACGGACCTGGGAGCTACACGCGGAGATGGCGTGTTCGAATCACTCCTGGCTGTCCAGGGCCGGCCCCGGAAAGTCCAGGCACACCTGAACAGGCTGGCCGGTTCTGCAGCAGCTTTGGACCTGACGCTGCCCGATCAGGACGCCTGGCGGCGGGCCATCGAAACGGCCATCACGGAATTCCGCAGCACCCACCCTGCGCCCACGCCTGAGGAGGACGAGGTTGTGGTCAAAC